>JAUMCA010000027.1:13837-19976 GCA_032119475.1 Thermoleophilia bacterium
ATCCCGCCCATCGGGTTGACGGCGACGTGCCAGTCGGCGCGCTCCGCCTCGAACGGCACCTCGCGCAGCGCGTAGTCCACGCCGACGATGTCGAGCATCAACTGCGCCTTCTGCGCGTTGGAGGAGTAGCGGTGATGGTGCAGGGTCAGCGACACGGCGCTCCTCAGGCGAACGACGACGGCAGGTCCCGCACGAGGGCGGAGACCTCCTTGAAGCGGGGATGGTCGGCGCTGACCATCATCTCGAACAGCGCGAGCTCGACGCCGCTCGGCACCATGCCCGCGGCGCGCATGCGGCGGACGCCGATCTCCCGGCTGGAGGCCGTCCGGCTCGCGATCGCGTCGAGCGCCACGTGCGCCTGCCGGCCGCCGCGCAGGATGTCCGCCACGGACTGCTGGACGCAGACGTGCGCCTCGATGCCGCACACGACCACCTGGTCGCGACCGTACTGCTCGAGCTGGTCGAGGACCTCCTGCGCGCCGAGCGACGAGAAGGACGTCTTCTCGATCGGGGTGACGCCCGCGAGACCCTCGGCGAGCTCGGGGATCGTGGTGCCGAGGCCCTTCGGGTACTGCTCCGTGACGATGATCGGGACGTCGAGCACGGCGCACCCGCGCACCAGCGCGTCGACGTGCGCGACGAGCGGTTCCCAACCGGCGATGTGCGGGCGGAACCGCTCCTGCACGTCCACGACGAGGAGGACGGCGCGCTCCTGCTCCAGGCGATCCGGGACGTGGCGCATGGGGAAACCCTAGCGCCCGACCGGCATCGGCTCGGGGGTCGGTGCGAGCCGCGCGCGCTCCTCCTCGCGGCGGATGGCGTAGTTGAGCGCCGTGTAGAGGAGGAGCGAGATCGCGAAGCCCGGCAGCGCCGCGAACTGCTGCTCGAAGAAGGCGAGCGGCTGGCTGACGACGAGTGACGTCACGGTGGCGTTGCGCAGCCAGCGGAACCCGCGCAGCGTGTCACGGCGGATGAGCGCGACCGTGCCGATCGCGGTCAGCGTCGCCACGAGCACGTACGCGGCGACGGCGACGCTGAGGTACTCGCTGACGCCCGCGCCGGTATCGTCCCGCGTCGCGACCACCACACCGGCCAGGAGCGGCACCGCCAGCGCGAGATAGCCGATCGCGCCGATCAGCGTCATGACGCGGAACAGCCGCGTGCCGGCGAACGCCGCGTAGCGGTTGGCGAGGGCGGTGCGCGTGCGCTCGTAGAGGTTGAGGTCGTCGGGCGCGGTGACCGGCGCGGCGAGGACCGCCTGCCGGACGTCCGCGGCCAGCGGCGTTCCGCGCGCGCGGTCGAGCATGTCCACGACCGCGTCGCGCGTTGTCGCGTCGAGGCCCCGGTGGTTGGCGTCGGCGATCAGCGCCAGCGCGTTCGCGAGGGCGGCATCGTCACCGATCGGGCGCGATCGGACCGTGCGCATGACCACCACCAGGGCGAGGAAGACGAGGTACATCAGGCCGATCGCCGGGCGATAGAAGTAGTCGTTGTCCGACGTGACGAACTTCCCGATCTCGTCGATGAAGAACCCGAGCCCGATGCCGCCGATCAGGGCGGCCACGGTGAACGGCCGGCGGCCGAGCGCCGACAGGGCCACCACCATGGCGACGGTCATGCCGAGTCCGCCCCAGAGGAGGTGCGCGATGTGGAGACCGTCGCCGCCGACCTGCGGGTAGCCGGTCAGGTGGAGGAACAGGCGGATCGCGAGGACCGTCGTCACCGCGGACACCAGCAGCAGCTCGAGCCGATCGCTCGCGTCAGTGCTGATCATCAACTGGAGCCGCGCCATCCCGGCGATCGTAGGGCAGCGGCGGCGTTGCGGCGGATCTGCCCAGGGGTGCCTTCGGGTGCGCTTCGCCAATCCGCCCCGCCACCGCGGGCGAAGAACCGGGCATGCGCGTGCTCCTCGCCTCCCTGCTCCTGTTCGGGGCCGTCGTGCTGGCCGGCTGCGGCGGCTCGTCCGAGTCCGAGCGCGCCGGAGCGCCGCCCACCGTCGTCGAGGCCGAGCCGACGGTCGAGCAGTTCGCCGGCCAGCCGCTCGCGATGGTCTTCTTCCATCCCCTTTGATGGACGTGCGGGCGCGAGGCGCCCGAAGTCGCGCAGTTCGCGCGGCAGCATCCGGAGCTCAAGGTCATCGCCGTCTCGGCCCCGAACGCCGACCCCCTCGAGGTGCGGGAGTTCGTGGAGGACAAGTACGCGGACTCGCCGGTCGAGATCTACATCGCACCGCTCGGCACCGCGTACCAGCAGATCGGCCCCGGCTACCACCCGTCGGCGGCGTTCTTCGACGCCGCCGGCAAGCGGATGGCCACGCCGGAGGGCTGGCCCGGCTCCGTCAGCTGACGACCCTCCCGGCGGCAGGATTCGCCGGGGTCGCGGCGTAGCCCCGGGTGCAACCACCTGGAGGAACCATGTCCGCACTTCCCGGCATGCCCGCGGAGATCCGCGCTGCGCTCGCCAAGAACTGGAAGGTGCTGCTCGTCGGCGGCATCATCTCGACCGTCCTCGGCGCGATCGCGATCATCCTGCCGCCGCTCGCGTCCGTCACCATCACGATCCTCGTCGGCATCCTGCTCCTGATCGCCGCGGTCGCCTGCGTCTCCGAGGCGCTGTCGCGCGGCTCGACCGGGCACCGCATCTGGAGCGCCATCCTCGCCGTCGCCTACGTCATCGCCGGCGTGTGGCTGCTGATCAACCCGGCCGAGGGCACGATCACGCTGACCTGGGTTCTCGCGATCTTCTTCCTCGTGATCGGCATCTTCCGCGTGCTCGCCGGCATCCAGGGCCGCGGCAGCGTCCCGAACGCCGGCTGGTCGATCGTCAGCGGCATCCTGTCGATCCTGATCGCGGTGCTGGTCATCGCCGAGCTGCCGTCGTCGGCCGCGTGGGCGATCGGCCTGCTCGTCGGCATCCAGCTCCTGTTCGACGGCATCGCGCTGATCGCGACCGGCCTGCAGGGCAAGAAGCTCGCCGAGGGCGGCCAGGCCTAGCGCCGATCCTCCGGCAGGGTGCATCCGTAAGGTTCGGCGGGAGGCCCGCGACAACCGTCGCAGAGGTCTCCCGCCCGACCTGCCGATGCCCCGCCGCTTCATCCACGCCGCCGACCTGCACCTCGACTCCCCGTTCGCGGGGCTCGGGGCGCTGCGGGAGGGCCTGGACGAGATCCTCCGCGACGCGTCGCTCGACGCGTGGGACGCGCTCGTCCAGCGCTGCATCGACGAGGACGTGGAGTTCCTGCTGCTCGCCGGCGACCTGTTCGATCGCGGCGAGGGCTCCGTGCGTGGCCGCGCACGCCTGCGCGACGGCGTCGCGCGCCTCCACGAGGCGGACATCCGGACGTTCGTCGTCGCGGGCAACCACGACGCGCTGAGCACGCCGTCGCCGCTGGCCGGCGTGGCCGGCGCGACGGTGTTCCGGGCGACCTCGCCCGACGCCGTCACGTGCGATCCGCGCGGCCTCGGTCCCGTGATCGTCCATGGGATGTCGTTCGCCACGCGGAGCGTCACGGACAACCTGGCCAGCCGCTTCACCCGGGGCGATGAGGCCGGGTTCCACGTGGGCCTCCTGCACTGCACCGTCGGCGGGGCCCGCGACGGGCACGATCCCTACGCGCCGTGCGTCGTCCAGGACCTGCTCGACGCCCGCATGGACTACTGGGCGCTGGGGCACATCCATCGCCACCTCGTCGAGCACGAGGATCCGCCGATCGTCTACGCCGGCACGCTGCAGGGCCGCTCGCCGAAGCCGGCTGAGCGCGGGTCCCACGGCGCGGTGCTGGTCGAGTTCGACGGCGCGCGTGTGATCGGCATGTCGCCGATCGAGCTCGACCGCGTGCGCTTCGAGGCGATCGACGTCCCGATCGACGATCTGGTGGACGAGGCGGCACTGGTCGAGGCGCTGCGGGCCGCCGCCGATCGCGTCACCGCCGAGGCGGACGGGCGCCTCGTGCTCCTGCGCGCGACCCTGGTCGGCAACGGCGCATTGCACGCCCGGCTCGCGGCCGATGGCTACCTCGAGGAGCTGCGCCGCGAGCTCGACGCCGACGCGGACGTCGTCTGGGAGCGCGTGCGCAGCGCCGCCGGTCCGGCGATCGACCTCGACGGGCTGCGCACCGCGAATCCGTACGCCGCCGAGCTGCTGGACGCCTTCGAGGGCCTGGCGGCCGACCCGGCCGCCCTGTCCGCACTGCTCGACGAGCTGGCCCAGCCGTTCACCGACGCGGCGCTGAACGGCCTCGCGGAGGAGGATCCCGCGGCGCGCCTGGTCGCCGCGCGCGACCTCGCCGTCGCGCTGCTCGCCGCGCAG
The DNA here is from genome assembly GCA_032119475.1 of Thermoleophilia bacterium. Lineage (GTDB taxonomy): Bacteria > Actinomycetota > Thermoleophilia > Gaiellales > F1-60-MAGs149 > F1-60-MAGs149. The sequence goes on from JAUMCA010000027.1 coordinate 18,146, forward strand.
CAGGGGGACGGGGCATGAGGATCGCCCGCATCGAGGCGATCGCGTTCGGCGCGATCGGCGGTCGGCAGGTCGAGCCGGGCCCTGGCCTGACGATCGTCCACGGTCCGAACGAGTCCGGCAAGAGCTCCACCATGCACCTGATCCGCGGCGTGCTGTTCGGGTTCCCGCCGCTCAAGCGCGACGGAGGCCCGCTGCGGGAGCCGAAGGGCGGTGGGCAGCGCTCGGGCCGCATCGACGTGATCGCCGACGACGGCCGCCGCGTGGTCATCGAGCGCACGCACGGCTCGGCGGTCCGCGTCGCCGACGGCGACGGCGCGCCGATCGGCGAGGCCGCGTTGGCCGCGCTCGGGCTGGCGAACCCGGAGCTGTTCGATCGCGTGCAGACCTTCGACGCCCGGGACCTCGCGTGGATGGGCCTGCTCGACGATCCCGCCGTCCGGGCCGGGGTGCTCGCGTCTGCCGTGCTCGGCGGTGGCGGAGCGGGGGCGGCACCGGTCATCGACGCCCTCGGCAAGCGCGCCGACGCTCTCTACCGGCGGAGCGGCGAGAACCAGCCGTACGCCGTGCGGCTCCGTCATGTGACCGCGATGCGCAAGACGCTGCGGGATCGCCAGCGCGCGATCGCCGCCCACGCCACGGGCGATGACCCGGTCACGGCCGCCGAGCAGCGCGTGGCGGACGCGGCGGCGGCGCTTGCGGAGCGCACGGCGTCGACGCAGCGGCTGCGTCGGACGCTCGAGCTGCGCGAGGCCGTGCTCGTCCTCGACCGCCTCGATGCCACGCCGCCGCCGCTCCCGGACGGCGAGGACGACCCCGCGACGATCACAGCTCTGCGCACCCTGCTCGGCGAGGTGCCGACTGCGGTCGAGGCCCGCCGGCGCTCCGCCGAGCATCGCATCGACGCCGATCACGCGCGAAGCCGCGCAGCCGAGGCGCGCGCCCGCCTCGGTGCCGACGCCGTGGAGCTCACGCTCGCGGACGAGGGCGACCTGCGGCGCGCCGCCGAGGTGATCCGCGAGACGGCGCGGGAGGCGACGCGGACCGAGGACGTCGCGCGGACCCTGACCCAGGCCCCCGTCCCGGAGGAGTCGCTGCCGACGCCGCGGATCGGACTCGGCAGCGGCGTGCTCGGCGCCGGGCTGCTCGCGGTCGCCGCCGGTGCGGTGGCGTCGAGCGCACCGCTGACGCTCGTCGGCATCGTGGCGGTCGCCGTCGGCTTCGTGCTGCTGCGCGGGTGGGTGGGTGCGACGACGGCAGAGCGGGCGCCCCGCGACACGGGACTCGAGGCAGCGCGCGCGGCGGCGACGGCTGCCGCCGAGGCCGCCGAGGGGGCCGCGGCGGCATGGGCGGAGGCGCTACGGCGGCTCGGCCTGCGTCCCGATCTGCGGGCCGACCAGCTGGACGATGCCCTCGGGCTGCTCGCGGCAGCCCGTCAGCACGATGAGCAGGCATCCGCCTCCGTGTCGCGGGCCGCTGCCGCCGAGGAGCAGGCAGCGGAGATCGCCGCGCGCGCGGTGGCCGTGCTCGAGGCGATCGGCGATCAGGTGCCCGACGACCTCGCCGGGCTGGCCGGGGCCGTCGATCAGGCGCTGGAGCGGTGCGAGGCCGCGCGCCAGCAGCGCGCAGACCAGCGCGCCGCGCGCGAGGCGTGGGAGGTCGAGCGCGCCCGCGCGCTGGACGAGGTCACGCGTCTCGCGCAGGGCGCGGCCGTCATGGTCGATGAAGCGCGCGCGCTCGACGCGGATCACGCCATCGCGACGCTCGAGGTGGCCGACGACGAGATCGGCGTGCTCGAGGAGGAGCACCGCACGGCGCTGGAGGAGCTCGGCGG
>JAUMCA010000028.1:0-27368 GCA_032119475.1 Thermoleophilia bacterium
CGCGCCCTGGGTCGTCCGGTCCACGGGTTCCGCGAGGACCTGCGCGGCGGTTCCTGATCGGCTACCGCGCGGCGTCCACGGCCGCGACCACCCGCCGGCAGAGCTCCGGCACCTCGGCCACGTCATCGGTGTACTGGGACGGCTTGAAGCAGATCGACGTGTAGCCCGCGGCGAGCTTCGCGGGGATGGCGGCCATCGCCTCCTCGAGGTCGCCCGGTGCGTCATCGGCGTGGAAGCGCGGACGGATCCCGCCGATCATCTCCAGCGCGTCCGGATCCCGGCCCGCGTCGAGCATCGTGCGGCGGATCAGGTCGAGGTCCTCCGCCGTCGGCGTGCCGAACGGATGGAAGCCGTGGCCGTGCGCCACCAGCCGGCGCAGGATCGGCCCGTGCACGTGCTGGCCGCCGAACCACATCAGCGGCCCCTCGGGGCGTACGCACTTCGGCTCGACGTAGACGTCCTCGAAGTCGTAGAACTCCCCGTGGTGCGAGGCGGGGGAGGAGCGCCACACGGCCGACATCGCGGCGAGCTGCTCGTCGAGGATGCGGCCGCGACGGTCGAACGGGACGCCCAGCGCTGCGTACTCCTCGGCGAGCCACGACACGGTCGGCTGGACGATCAGCCGCCCTCCGCACAGCTGGTCGAGCGTGGCCAGCTGGGTGGCCGTGTGGAGCGGGTGCCGAAGCGGCAGGATCAGCGCGGACAGCGCGATCCGGATCCGCTCGGTGCGGGCCGCGATCGCCGCGGCGAGGACGACGGAGTCCGGCCACGGCGTGGCGGGATCCTGGTTGCCGGGCGCCGCGTAGTCGCGGGGATTCGCCATCCGACCCTCGGCTCCCGCCTTCGGCGTGAGCAAGACGTGATCCGACAGCATGACCGTCTCGATGCCCGCCGCCTCGGCCGCGACCGCCATGTCGACGAGGCCGCGCATGTCGGTCCCTTCGACGAGCGTCCACTGCTCGAGCAGGACGAGCACGACGCCGGGGCGTCGGGGGGTCACGCGGAGGGCTTCTCGATCAGCTCGATGCGGTAGCCGTCGGGATCGCGCACGAAGCACAGCCGGGACCCGCCCTCGCGCACGCTGTACGGGGGGCGCTCGGGGTCCACGCCGATCGCCGCGAGGCGCGCGAGCGTGCCGTCGAGGTCCTCGACGTTGAAGGCGATGTGCCCGTACCCGGTCCCGAGCTCGTAGGGCTCGGTGCGTCCGTGGTTGAAGGTCAGCTCGAGCGGGGTGTCCTCCGACCCCTCCGGGGCGACGAAGATGTTGATCGCCTCGTCGCGGATGGGGAATCGCTTGAGCTCCTTGAACCCGAGAGCGCCGCAGTAGAAGGCGATCGATCGGTCGATGTCGTTGATCCGGTAGCAGACGTGGGCGTAGCGCATGGGCGCAGCCTACCCGGTCAGAGCGCCGCGCTCGCGAGCCCCGCGTGGAAGGCCCGGAGCTCCTCGTCCGCGATCGCGTACGTGTGCCGCTCGCTGGGGAACGTGCGGGCGCGGACGTCGCGGACGTAGCGCCCGATCGCGTCGAGCGATGCCTGATGGAGATCGGCGTAGCGCTCGACGAAGCGCGGTGACGAGCCGGCGCCGATCCCGAGCAGGTCGTGCCAGACGAGCACCTGGCCATCGGTGCGGTTGCCGGCGCCGATGCCGATGGTCGGGATGCGCAGACGCGCGGTGACCTCGGCCGCGATTTCCGCCGGCACGCACTCGAGCACGAGCGCGAAGGCGCCGGCCTCCTGCACCTGCACGGCATCCTCGACGAGCTGGAGCGCCGCGCCGGCCGTCCGACCCTGCGCCTTGAACCCGCCGAGGGCCGTCGCGCTCTGCGGCGTCAGCCCGAGGTGGCCCATCACCGGGATCCCGGCACCGGTGATCGCGCGGATGCGATCGAGCGTCGGCCCGGCGCCCTCGACCTTGACCGCGTCGGCGCCCGCCTCCTTGACGAACCGGCCCGCGGCGATGATCGCGTCGCGATCGGACGGCTGGAAGGACATGAACGGCATGTCCGCGACGACCAGGGGCGCGCGATCGGCCCGGCTCGCGCCGCGCGTCGCCGCCGCGGTCAGGACGATCATCTCGTCGACGGAGATCGGCATGGTGGACTCGTGGCCGAGCACCGTCATGGCGGCGGAGTCGCCGACGAGGATCACGTCGACCCCCGCCATCGCGGCAGCGTGGCCGCTCGGAGCGTCGTAGGCGGTGATCATCACGATCGGCTGGCCGGTCTGCTTCTGGGCGACGAGCTCGGGCAGGGCGACCTTGCCCGGGGCGGGCGTGGCCGGGGCGGGTCGGCGGGGACGGGTGCTCACAGCTCCTCCTTGGCGGCGTCGGGCCGCGTGGGGTCGAGGATGACGTTGTCGATCAGGCGGGTCGAGCCGACACGGCAGGCGATCAGCGCCACGGCGCGTCGCGCGGGGTCGAACGAGCCGAGCGTGTCGGCGTCGCGCAGCTCGAGGTACTCGAGGTCGAAGGCCGCGGGCACGGACGCACCCGCGGCCAGCAGCGTCGCGGGCGCGCGCTCACCCTCCGCGTAGGCCGTGGCCACCGCGCGCAGCGTCGCGGGCACCGCGGCTGCGCGAGTCCGCTCGTCGGCGTCGAGGTAGCGATTGCGCGAGCTCAGGGCCAGCCCGTCGGACTCGCGGACGGTCGGGGCGGCGGCGATGTCGACGCCGAGCGCGAGATCCCGGACGACGTGCCGGAGGATGGTCAGCTGCTGGTAGTCCTTGCAGCCGAAGTACGCGCGGACGGGGCGCACGAGGCCGAACAGCCGGGTCACCACGGTGGCCACGCCCGCGAAGTGCCCCGGCCGCGTGCGGCCGCAGAGGTCGTCGCCCAATGGCCCCGGGTCGACCGTCGTGCTGAACCCGGCGGGGTAGATCTCCCCGACCCCGGGTGCGAACAGCACGTCCGCGCCGGCGCGCTCGGCGATGCGCGCGTCGCCGTCCAGATCCCGCGGGTAGCGTTCGAAGTCCTCACCCGGTGCGAACTGGGCGGGGTTCACGAAGTCGGACACGACGACGGCCCCGCCGCCCGCGGCCGCAGCGCGGATCAGGGACGCGTGCCCCTCGTGGAGCGCGCCCATCGTCGGGACGAACGCGATCGGCCCGGTGACGGCGGACCGCACCTCGGCGGCGGTGGAGGCCACGATCACGGCTCCGGCCCCAGCGAGGCGGCGACGGCCGCGCGCGCCTCGGCCGTCACGAGCGGGAGCAGCGCGGTGGAGAGGAGCGCGTAGGTGCGATCGAGGCTCGGGTCGATCGCGCGGAGGCGACGACGGTGGGCCTGCACGGTCCCGACGTCGCCCCGTGCGATGGGGCCGGTGGGGGAGGCGTCGGCACCCGCGGCCAGCGCGTTCGCGATCGTGCGGTCGATCAGCGGGCCGAGCGCCGTGCGCGGATCGGCGTCGATCCCGGCTGCGGCGAGCACGCGCGTCGCCGCGACGAGCGCGGGGAGGAGCAGGTTCGAGGCGAGCACGCAGGCGATGTGGGGGAGCGGGCGCGCCGCCTCGGGCACGTCGATCGGGTGCATGCCGAAGGTGCGGGCGAGGTCGGAGGCCAGTGCATGCGTCGCCGGATCAGCGGCCGTGACGCCGGCCGCGCAGCCGGTCAGCTGCAGGTCCCCGCGGTCCGGCTGGATCGTCTGCATCGGGTGGAGCACGAAGCGCCGGTCGTGCGGCGCGAGGGCGTCCAGCGGCACGGAGCCCGACAGCATTCCGATCGCGGGCCCCACCTCGACCGCCGCGGCCACGGCGGCGACGGCGTCGTCGGGGACGGCGATCAGCACGACGTCGGCGTCCGGGCCGGCGCTGCGGCCGAGCGCGCAGGCGCTACCGGCGGCACGGGCGTGCTGGGAGATGGCCGTCCCGGCGCGGCCGGGACCGATCACGCTGATCCTCACGGGTACCCCTCGCGGTGGATGGAGTCCTGCCCGGATCCTATCGGAACCGACCCGCGTGGCGGATGACGGCGCGCTACCCTGTGGACATGCCGATCTACGAATTCGCCTGCGACGGGTGCGATCACCGATTCGAGGAGCTCGTCTCCGCCGCCGAGGCCGATCGGGTGATCTGCCCGGTCTGCGGCGCGGTCGGCGCGCGCCGGCTGCTGTCGACGTTCCAGCGCGTCCGCGTCGGCGCAGGCGCGTCGACGGCCGGACCGGCCCCGGTCGCCAGCGGCGGCGGGTGCTGCGGCGGCGGCTGCGGCTGCGGCTGATCCGGCGTTTGGCCCCGGCGAACGTGCAGACCTTCCGCGTCCTGTGCGACGGGGACCTGGCCCGCGTCGCCGAGGCCGTCTGCCGTGGGCTCGCCCCGGGTGACGTGGTCGCGCTCCAAGGGCCGATGGGCGCCGGCAAGACGACGCTCGTCGGCGCGTGCGCAGCGCACCTCGGCGTCCGCGAGCCGGTCACCAGCCCGACCTTCGCGCTGGTGCATCGCTACGCCGCTCCCGTTCCGGTGGTGCACGCCGATCTCTACCGGCTGCTCGATCAACCGGAGCGCGACGTCGACGACATCCTGCTCGCGCTCGACGAGGACGCGCTGTCGTTCGTCGAATGGCCCGAGCACGGAGCCGGGTGGCTGCCGGCACCGCGCCGCACCGTGACCATCGCCGTCGTGTCGGACGGCGCGCGCGCGTTCGACGTCCGCGACGCCCCGACGACGTAGGATCCGACTGTGCCGGTCGTGGCCCTGGACACCGCCTCCTCCCGCGCCGTCGTCGGTGCCGTCGTCGACGGCCGCCTCGTCGCGGTCCGCCGCATCGGCGGGGGACACGCCGCGCAGCACGCCCTCGGCGCCGTGCACGAGGTCCTCGACGAGGCGAGGATCGCCCACCACGACCTGACCGCGATCGCCGTCGGGCGTGGCCCGGGGTCGTTCACCGGTCTGCGCATCGGCGTGGCGACCGCGGAGGGCCTGGCCCGAGCACTCGGCATTCCCGTGCAGGGTGCGTCCACGCTCGACGCCCTCGCCGCGCCGGGCCTCGTGCCCGTGATCGACGCGCGCCGGGGCGAGGTCTTCACGTGTCACGCCGATCTGCCCGCGGGGGCGTACGCGCCCTCGGTGCTGGCGGGGCTCTCCCCGACGACGCTCGTCGGCGACGGCGCCCTGCGCTACGCCGACGACCTGCGTGCGCTGGGCCACCACGTCCCGGGCGAGGACGATGCCCGCCATACCCCGGATCCGGCACGGCTCGCAGGGCTCGCCGACGCGACGACGGCCGCGCCGCTCTACCTCCGCCCGCCCGATGCGGTGCCGACCGCGGAGCGTGGATGAGCACCGAGGAGATCACGCAGGAGGTGACGGAGGGCGAGGTCGTCCTCCGCCGCCTCGGGCTCGGCGACCTGCCGGCGGTCGAGGCCGTCGAGCGACGGTCGTACCGGACGCCGTGGTCGCGGCTGATGTTCCAGGGCGAGATCAGCCGGCCCGGATCGCGCTGCTACGGCGCGTTCATCGGGAAGACGCTCGCGGGCTACCTGATCGTGTCGCGCTACACCGATGCCTGGCACGTCATGAACGTCGCCGTCGACGAGCCCTACCGCCGGCGCGGCGTGGCGCGGCTCATGCTCGAGACCCTGCTGGCCGAGACCGATGGCGACGGGACGCGTGGCCATACGCTGGAGGTGCGCGTCTCGAACCACGGCGCCATCCGGCTCTACGAGGACCTCGGCTTCCGGCCCGCCGGCATGCGCCGCGGGTACTACACGGACGACCGCGAGGATGCGCTCGTGATGTGGCGGGGCGAGGGCCCCGACGACGGCACGTGATCCTCGCGCTCGAGACCTCCTGCGACGAGACCGGTGCCGCCGTGATGTCGCCGGGCGGCGTGCTGCGCTCGTCGGTCGTCGCCTCGCAGGTCGCGGACCACGTCGCGTTCGGCGGCGTCGTGCCGGAGATCGCATCGCGTCGGCACCTCGACCTCGTCGGGCCGACCGTGGATGCCGCGCTGGCCGACGCCGGAGTCGGGCTGTCGGACATCACGCGCGTCGCCGTCACGGCCCGTCCGGGCCTGATCGGCGCCCTGCTCGTCGGCGTCAGCTTCGCGAAGGGGCTCGCCTTCGGCCTCGGCGTGCCGCTCGTCGCGGTCGATCACCTGGCCGGGCACGCCGCGTCCCTCGCGTTCGCCGACGATCCTCCGGTCGGCGCCCACCTCGTGCTGGTCGCCTCGGGCGGCCACACGCTGCTCTTGGATGCCGACGGCGCCGGCGGGCTGCGGACCATCGCCCGGAGCATGGACGACGCGGCCGGGGAGGCGTTCGACAAGGGCGCGCGCCTGCTCGGGCTCGGCTACCCCGGCGGACCCGCCCTGGCGGCGCTCGCCACGACGGGCGACGCCTCCCGGCATCCGCTGCCGACGCCGCTCGCCGGTCGCGACGACCTCGCGTTCTCGTTCTCCGGCCTCAAGACGGCACTCGCGCACGCGCTCGCCGGTCCGAGCGCACCCGCTCCGGCGGACCTGGCCGCCGCGTACGAGGACGCCATCGTGCGGCACCTGCGCGAGCGCGTCGAGCTCGGACTCGCGGTGACCGGGCACACGGTGGTGGGCATCGCCGGGGGCGTCGCCGCGAATCAGCGGCTGCGCGCCGCGCTCGCCGACGTCGCCGCGCGCGTCGTCCTGGCGCCGCTGGCCTTCTGCGGCGACAACGCGGCGATGATCGCGCGGGCCTCCCTGACGGCGAACCCGCTGACCGGCACGGCGCTCGAGACGCTCGACGCGGAGGCGAGGAGCCCGCTCGGATGAGCACGGTCACCGTCGTCGTCGCCGCCGGCTGCCACCTGTGCCCGCCGACCCTCGCGGCGGCGCGCGAGGCTGCCGCGGCGAGCGGCGCTGCGCTCACCGTCATCGACATCGACGGCGATCCCGACCTCGAGCGCCGCTACCGGGCACGGATCCCGGTCGTGCTGCTCGATGATCGCGAGATCGGCTGCTACGCCGTCACGGCCGGGGAGATCCTCCAGGCGCTGAAGGATTCCTCGTAACACGCTGAACCCCGATTCGCAAAGGCTTTGTAGAGTGCCTTGTGACGTCCATGCAGGGGGCCACGGTAATGACGGATCGACTCGGCGGCGGTGTCGCGGCCCGCTTGGCGCATTACCTGCAGGTCCTCACCCAGGCGAAGAAGGCCGGACGCTCGCACATCACCTCGCACGAGATCAGCGAGTACACCCGTGTCAACGCCACGCAGATACGTCGCGATCTGTCCGGCTTCGGCACGTTCGGCAAGCGCGGCGTCGGCTACAGCGTCGACGCGCTGATCGGCGAGATCAGCAGCATCCTCCGAACCGCGGGACAGCACAACATCGTGCTCGTCGGGGCCGGCCGCCTCGGCATGGCGATCGCCGAGGCCGACGTCTTCGCCGATCACGGGTTCTCCCTCGCGGCGATCGTCGACGCCGACCCGGCCAAGATCGGCCAGCGCTGCGGCCAGCTCGTGGTGCAGTCGCCTGACGAGCTGCCGCGCATCGTCGAGGAGGAGCAGGTCATCGTGGGCGTCGTCGCCGTGCCCGCCGATGCCGCTCAGGACGTCGCCGATGACCTCGTCCGCAGCGGTGTGCGCATCGTCTTCAACTACTCGGGCGCGCTCATCGACGTGCCGCCGGACGTGACGGTGCACACGACGAGCCCGGCCGTCGAGCTGCTGTACGCCCTGTACTTCCACCTCGCCTAGGGCGAGGCGAGCGACGACGACTCGGCGACGTCCACCGCGTAGGTGCGGCCGTCGTCGGAGCGCGTGGCCGCGATGCGGCTGGCGGCGACCTCGGCGTCGCCGGGAGCGACGATAACGACGAGATGGCGGGGATCGTCACGATCGACGGTCACCCGATGCGGCACGCCGCCGAGGAGGTCGGCGACCACCTGCGCGGGATCGCCGGAGGCGGTCTCGAGCACGACCCGCCCGCCCGAGGGGGGAACGGGCGCGGGCCCGAGGCCGCCGACCTCGAAGAGCCCGATCACCCCGACCGCGGCGGCCAGGAGCAGCACGATCGGGACGATGCGCGTGGCGCCGCGTCGGATGTCCCGCGTGGGGCTCGACGGGACGCTCGGCAGCCGATCGAGCTCGTCCATCGCCGACGCCAGCGCGACGACCCGATCGCGGCAGTCCCCGCAGCCCTCGACGTGGCGCCGGACGTCGTCGGACGCGTCCGGTGCGAGATCACCCACCACGTAGTCGAGCAGCGCGACCGCCGTGGGGTGGGTCGCGGTGTCCTCGGAGTCGTCCATGAGCGCGCCAGTCTAGCGTCGGGCGGGGCCGCGGTCCGCTGCTACCGTTCGGCGTCCATGGGCGCGTCGGTCGAGGACTCCTACGCGGCGCTCGACGCCGCCCGCGGCCACTTCGCCGACGCGACCGACTTCACCATCGGCATCGAGGAGGAGTTCCAGATCCTCGACGCGGTGACGCGCTCGATGACGAATCGCTTCGAGGACCTGCGCGACGCCTGCGAGGCCGGCGCCCTGCAGGGGCACGTCGCCGGCGAGCTGATCGCCTCGGAGATCGAGGTCAAGACGGGCCGCGCCACGTCGTTCGACGAGGCCGCCCGGATGCTGATCGATCGGCGCATCGCGCTCGCGGACGAGGCGTCCGCGATGGGGCTCCTGGTCGGCGCGACCGGCACGCACCCGACGTCGCCGTGGACCGAGCAGCGGATCATCGACACGCCGCACTACCGCATCGTCGAGGGCACGCTCCGCTACATCGCCTGGCGCAACAACACGTTCGGGATGCACGTGCACGTCGGCATTCGCGGCGCGGACCGAGCCATGGCCGTCGCGAACCACATGCGCGAGCACGTGCCGATCCTCCTCGCCCTGTCCTGCACCTCGCCGTGGCTCGAAGGCCGCATCACGCACCTGCGCTCCACGCGCACGCAGATCTTCACCCGCATGTTCCCGCGCTGCGGGATCCCCGACGTCTTCGCCGACTGGGCGGACTACGACCGCTACGTGCGCTTCCTGCTCGAGACCGCGTCGATCCGCGAGCACACGGAGATCTGGTGGACGGTCCGGCCGCACCAGTCGTTCGGGACGGTGGAGGTGCGCGCCTGCGATGCGCTGCCCGACGTCGGCGAGTCGCTTGCGCTCGCCGCGCTCCAGGTCGCGCTGATGGCGCGCGCCGCCCGGCTCCACGACGCGGGCACGCTCGCACCGCCGCGGCGGCCGAGCGACATCGAGGAGAACCTGTGGCGCGCGCTGCGCTGGGGCACCAGCCGCCCGCAGATCGACCTCGACGCGCGGGCCGAGATCGCCGTCGCGGACTACGTGCCGCGGCTGCTGGAGGCCTGTGCGCCGGAGATCCTCGCGCTCGGCCTCGAGCCCTGGCTCGCGCCGCTGCACGGGCTCATCGCGGCCGGTGATCACGCGAGCCGGTGGAAGGAGCGCGTCGAGGCCGGTGAGGACATGACGGCGATCCACGCCGATCAGGTCGACACGACGATGGCGTCCGCACGGCGCCTGAAGGGCGAGGTGAGCTAGATGGCCGACGAACCGACACCGACCACGGGCGAGGGCGGCGCGGACGACGCGCCGCAGTCGATCGATCTGACGCAGGTGCGCGTCGAGGGGCTCATGCTCGCCGTCGCGTCCGAGCTGAGCACGATCGGCGCCGGACACCTCGGGATGGTCCCGGAGATGGTCAACGGCGGCGACGCCCTGCAGGCTTCGCTGGCGATCAACGGCGCCGACGCCCTCGTCGAGGCGCTGATCGCGACGCTCCCGCCGGATGTCGCGGTGCCCCCGCAGGTGACCGAGATGCGCGGGATGATCGCGCAGCTCAAGCTCGCCTACGTGGAGGCCGTCCGCGATCCCGAGCAGGGCGATGGCGAGCCGCCCGCGGCGGGCGCGGCCGCGCCGCCGCCGCCCATGGGCGCTGACCCGACGGTGCAGCGCCCGAGGATCTGGACGCCCGGCGGCGACGTGTGACCCAGGCCCGGGCCGAGATCGGCGTCTTCGGGGGGTCGGGCTTCCAGGCCTTCCTCGCCGACGCCGAGCAGGTGGCGGTCGAGACCCCGTACGGTCCGCCGTCGGACCCGATCGCCGTCGCCGAGATCGCGGGGCGCCGCGTCGCGTTCCTGCCGCGGCACGGGAGCGGGCACCGGCTTCCGCCCCATCGGATCCCGTACCGGGCGAATCTCTGGGCCATGCGCGAGCTCGGCGTCACGCGGATTCTGGCCCCGTGCGCGGCGGGCTCCCTCCAACCGGACCTCGCGCCCGGGACCTTCGTGCTCGTCGACCAGTTCGTCGATCGCACCTCCGGGCGCCCGCACACCTTCCACGACGGACCCGGCGCCGTGCACGTCTCCGCCGCCGACCCGTACTGCCCGCAGCTGCGCGCCCACCTGCTCGCCGTCGGCCGCGACCTCGGGATCGACGTGCGGGCGAGCGGCACGATGGTCGTCGTCGAGGGACCGCGCTTCTCGACGCGGGCGGAGAGCGCGTGGTACCGCCAGATGGGATGGGAGGTCATCAACATGACCGGGTACCCCGAGGCGATCCTGGCCCGCGAGCTGGAGCTCTGCTACGCGGCGATCGCCCTGATCACCGACTACGACGTCGGCGTCGCCGACGACCCGGGCGCCACCGCCGTCACCGCCGACGACGTGCAGGCGGTCTTCAGCCGCAACCTCGACGCCGTGCGCACCCTGCTCGAGCGGGCCATCGCCACCCTGCCCGAGCGGTCCGACGACGACCCCTGCCGGCGGGCGCTGGCAGGAGCCGCGCTGTAGGCGCGGTACGTGAACCCATGCTGACCGTCCCGCTGCTCGCGCTCACCCTGCTCACCGCCCCCGGTGCCGCTTCGGTGCCCGCCGTCGCGCACCCCGAGGTCGCGGTGCAGGCGCTCCCCAGCGTGGTCAACCCCAAGGCCGCGACGCGCAGCCGCACCGTCACGATCACCGTCATCGCCGAGGCCGCCGGCACCGTGGTCGTCGAGGTCGTCGACGCGCGCGGGCTGCTCGTGGCCGACCTCACCGGGCCGCGCTCGGTCAACGCCGGCGGCGAGGTGCAGGCGACGTGGTCTCCCGGCAAGGCGGCGGACGGCGCCTACGGCGTGCGCGCCCGCCTGACCGGCGCCGACGGCACCACGCGCGAGGCCGTCACGCCCGTCGAGGTAGACGCCTCCGCACCCCGCGTGACGATCGCCGCACCCGCTCCTGCCGTCACCGACGACGGCCCGGTCACGCTGCGCGTCGCGGCCGAGGACACCAGCGGCGTCGACGAACGCGGCGTTCGGGTCCTGCGCCAGACCGGCGAGGTGATCGGCACGATCCCGCTGCCCGACGACGCGGACGCCGTCGAGTGGGACCTGCGTCTGCGCGGTCGCCTGCTCCTGCCCGGCGTCTACCGCCTCGAGGGCACCGCCGTCGATGCCGTCGGGAACGCGGGCACGTCGACGACAGCGCGCCTGCTCCGGGTCGATCGCGCCGTCGGCTCGCAGCAGGTGTACAGCCTGCGCGACGCCGGGAACGTCGTCGCGCTGACGTACGACGACTGCGGGGACTCCCTTCCGTGGGAGCGCATCCTGCGTGCCTTCCGCGTCCTCGGCGCCAAGGCGTCGTTCTTCTGCAACGGCCTGAACGTCCGCCGGAACGCCGCCGTCGCGCGTCGCACCGTCGCCGAGGGTCACACGATCGGATCGCACACGTGGGCCCACCCGTGGATGACGAAGCTCGCCGCCGGCGAGCGCGCCCGGCAGCTCGCCGGCGACAAGGAGATCTGGTGGGAGGTGGCGCGGGTCTCGCCGTCGCCGTTCTTCCGCCCGCCGTACGGCGACGTCGACGCCGCCGTCAGATCCTCCGCGGGCCGGGCCGGCTTCGCGTGGACCGTCCTGTGGGACGTCGACCCCTCGGACTACCTGTCCCCGCCGCCCGCCACGCTGATCGAGCACGTCCGTGCGAACGCACGCGCGGGCTCCATCATCGTCCTGCACACGCGCCTCAGCACGGCGGAGGCGACGCCGGGGATGATCAAGGCGCTGCGCGCGAAGGGGCTGGAGCCGGTCTCGCTGGACGAGATGTTCGGCCGGGCCTCGTACCTCAGCCGCGGGCGCGGGTGACGTCGACGGGACCCGCCCCGGCTCCGAGCGGGAGCCCATGGCGGACCGCGCCGGTCGCGATGCGCTTCGCCTCCGTCGCGGCCTCCACCAGCGGCGTGCCACGAGCGAGCAGGGTGGCGAGCGTCGAGGCGTAGGTGCAGCCCGCGCCGTGCGTCGTCGCGCGCGGGAGGCGCTCGCCCGGGATCTCCCGGGCGCCGTCGGCATCGCAGAGGATGTCCGCGGCGAGCGGCCCGTGCCCGCCGGTGACGATCACGGCGATCCCCAGCGACGCGTGGATGGCGGCAGCGAGCGCGCGCGCGTCATCGGTCTCGCGGTCGGCGAGCGCCTGCGCCTCGAACAGGTTCGGCGTCGCGACGGTCGCCAGGGGCAGCAACCGCTCCCGCAGGGCCCGCAGGGCATCGTCGGCGACGAGACGGGCCCCTGACTCGGCGCGCATCACGGGATCGACCACGAGGGGCACGCCGAGATCCCGGTCGATCGCCGCGTAGACGTCGGCCACGGCGGCGATGACGTCCGCGGTCGCCAGCATCCCGGTCTTGACGGCGTCGACGCCGAGGTCGTCGATCACGACGCGCATCTGCTCGGCCACGAAGGGCGCGGGGACGGCGTGGACCGCCTCGACGCCGACGGTGCTCTGCGCCGTCAGGGCGGTCACCGCCGTCATCGCGAAGCCACCGGCGGCGCTGATCGCCTTGATGTCGGCCTGGACGCCCGCACCGCCCCCCGAATCGGAACCTGCGACGGACAGCACGCGCGGGATCGTCGCGAGGCAGTCGACGAGCTCGCGCACGGCTCCGGCGGGGTCCTCGGCCTCCACGATGCCGCGCACGGCGGCCAGGCGGCGCGCCCCGACGGCCACCGCGCGGCGCGCCCGGATGTGGTCCAGTCCGCCCAGGGCGAACCACGGGATGCCCGCCGTCCGCGCCGCCGCCGCGGCTGCCCCGAGGCCGACGGCGGGGCGCCCGGGCTTGGTGGGCGTCGGCCACAGCGGACTGACCGACGCGTAGTCGGCGCCCTCCGCCTCGGCCGCCGCCAGCACGTCGCCTCCGCGCGTCGTGCGCCCGACGATGGCGTCGGGACCGCAGATGCCCCGTGCCCACGCGATCGCGCCGTCCTCCTGGCCGAGGTGCACGCCGTCGGCCCCGGACGTCGCGGCGAGCGCGGGATCGTCGTTGACGATGAACAGCGCGCCCGCCTTCCGCGCGGCCGCCGCGCAGGCGGCGGCCTCCCGCTCCAACGCGGCGCGGGGCACGCTGCGATCGCGGAGCTGGATGATGCCGGCACCCGCGGTGACGAGGGCGGGGAGGACCTCGCTGAGCCGGCCGGCGGCCAGATCGACCGGCGCGATGACGTAGACCCCGGCCGCGTCGAGGAGCGCGAGTCGCTCCGCCCGCGACCTCACGGAGCGGACCCCGGACGCAGGTCGGGCGTGCCCTCCGCAGCCGTCGACGCCTGTGCGTAGCGCCGTCGCGGCACGCGTCCGGCGCGGGCGGCGAGCCACCCGGCCTCGACGGCGAGACGGAACGCGGAGGCCATGCGCACGGGCTCGGCGCAGCGGCTGATCGCCGTCGCGACGAGAATGCCGTCGCAGCCGAGCTCCATGGCGAGCGCCGCGTCGGAGGCGGTGCCCAGCCCCGCATCGAGGATCACGGGCACCTCGACGGCCTCGCGGAGGAGCGCGATCGCGTGCGGGTTGAGGATGCCCAGGCCGCTCCCGATCGGGCTGCCGAGCGGCATCACCGCCACGCACCCGGCGTCCTGCAGCCGCTGGGCGAGGATCGGATCGTCGCCGGTGTACGGGAGGACGCGGAAGCCCCGGGCGACGAGCGTTCGAGCGGCGATCAGCGTGCCCTCGGGATCGGGCAGCAGCGTCCGCTCGTCGCCGATCACCTCGAGCTTGACCCAGTCCGTCTCGAGTGCCTCCCGCGCCAGCTCGGCGGTGCGGACGGCGTCTTCCGCGGCATAGCACCCGGCCGTGTTCGGCAGCACGCGAACACCGGCCTCGACGATGGCGTCGAGCAGCCCCGGCGGGGCGCTCTCGATCCGACGCATGGCGACGGTCACCATGCCGGTCCCCGACGCCGCCATGGCGGACCGGAACGTCTCCAGATCCGCGAAGCCCCCCGAGCCGAGGATCAGGCGCGAGGGCAGCTCGGTGTCGGCGATGTGCCAGCGCGAGGCGTCCACCGGTCAGCCACCCGCCGCCGCGCGCACGATCTCGACGCGCACGCCGTCGTCGACGGGCGTCGCGGTCCAGGCCGCGCGCGGGACGACCGTGCCATCCACGGCGACCGCGACGCCCCGGTCGGAGGGGGCGACGCCGGCGAGCGCCGCCGCATCGGCCACGGTGCTGCCGTCGTCCAGATCGACCGTGCGGCCGTTCATCTGGATCCGGATGCTGTCCGCCATCGAGCTTCCTCCGCTGGTCCTAGCCAGGTCAGGTTCCGCGGTCGCGGGGTGGAACCCGCCTCTCAGCCCGCCGATCGGGCTCCCGCGCTCAGTCAGCGCACACTAGCGGACGACCGGCGGTGGTGCACGAGGGCGATTGCTACCCTCCGGCGGTCGTCGACTGCAAGGAGTCGTTGGTGTCCTCGTTCTTCGCCGAACACGCCGTGCTCATCGCACTGGTGTGCGGAGCCATCACCGTCCTCTACGGACTGATCCTCACCCGCTGGGTGCTGTCGAAGCCGTCCGGCGACGACAAGATGCGGGAGATCGCCGCGGCGATCCAGGAGGGCGCGTCGGCGTACCTGAGCCGCCAGTACCGCACGGTCGCGATCGTCGCGGTCATCCTCGCGGTCGTCCTCCTCGTCGTCCCGGATCTGGGCGGCTGGCGCGTCGCCGTCGGCTTCCTGATCGGCGCGATCCTGTCCGCCGCGGCCGGCTTCATCGGGATGAACGTCGCGGTCCGCGCCAACGTGCGCACCGCCGAGGCGGCCCGTTCGGGCCTCGGGCCGGCGCTCGACGTCGCGTTCAAGGGCGGCACGGTCACCGGCATCCTCGTCGTGGGCCTCGGCCTGATCGGTGTCGCCGGCTACTACGGCATCCTGATCGCCACCGGCGCCACGCAGAGCCAGGCGATCTACGGCCTCGTCGGCCTCGGCTTCGGCGGCTCGCTGATCTCCGTCTTCGCGCGAGTCGGCGGCGGCATCTTCACCAAGGGCGCCGACGTCGGCGCCGACCTCGTCGGCAAGATCGAGGCCGGCATCCCCGAGGACGACCCGCGCAACCCGGCCGTGATCGCCGACAACGTCGGCGACAACGTCGGCGACGACGCCGGCATGGCCGCCGACCTGTTCGAGACGTACGTGGTCTCGATCGTCGCGGCGATGCTGCTGCTCAGCCAGTTCACCGGGTCCGAGGCGCTCGTCGGCCTGCCCCTCATCCTCGGCGGCCTGTCCGGCCTCGCCTCCATCGTCGGCACGCTCGTCGTGCGCGTGAAGGAGGGCGGCTCCGTGATGGGCGCCCTGTACCGGGGCGTGCTCGTGTCCGCGGTGATCGCGGCGATCCTGTTCATCCCGGCGATCTTCGCCCTCGACGACGAGATCACGAAGTACGCCGACGTGCTCGGCGGCGCGAACGCGGTCGACGTGTTCATCTGCGCCATGGTCGGCCTCGTCATCACCGCGCTCCTGATGGCGATCACCGAGTACTACACCGGTACGCGCTGGAAGCCCGTCAAGGACGTCGCCGAGGCCTCGACGACGGGCCATGCGACGAACATCATCTCGGGCCTCGGCTACTCGATGCAGGCCACCGCGCTGCCCGTCGTCGTGATCGGCGGCGGCATCCTCATCTCGTACCAGTTCGCCGGGTTGGCCGGCATCGCGGTCGCGGTCGTCGCGATGCTCTCGATGGCGGGCGTCATCATCGCCCTCGACGCGTTCGGCCCGGTCACCGACAACGCCGGTGGCATCGCCGAGATGGCAGGGCTCCCCGAGGACGTCCGCAGCAAGGTCACCGACCCGCTCGACGCAGTCGGCAACACGACCAAGGCGGTCACGAAGGGCTACGCGATCGGGTCCGCGGGCCTCGCGGCCGTGATCCTGTTCGCGTCGTACCGCGACGAGCTGATCATCCGCCTCGAGGAGGCCGGCAAGCTCGAGGTCACGAACATCGCGTTCGACCTGTCCGACCCCTGGGTCGTCGTCGGCCTGCTGATCGGCGGCGCGATGCCGTTCGTGTTCGCCTCCTTCTGCATGAGCGCCGTCGGCAAGGCCGGCAAGGCGGTCGTCGAGGAGGTGCGCCGGCAGTTCCGCGAGAAGCCGGGCATCATGGACGGCAGCGAGCGGCCCGAATACGGCACCTGCGTCGACATCGTCACGCGCACCGCGCTCCGCGAGATGCTGGTCCCCGCGGCCATCCCGGTCGTCATCCCGATCCTGATCGGCCTGCTCGCGGTCTTCACCGACAGCGCACTGCAGATGCTCGGCGGTCTGCTGCTCGGCACGATCGTCACGGGCCTGTTCCTCGCCATCTCGATGACGTCGGGCGGCGGGGCGTGGGACAACGCCAAGAAGCTGATCGAGGACGGCGCACACGGCGGCAAGGGCTCCATCGCCCACCAGGCCGCGGTCACGGGCGACACCGTCGGCGATCCCTACAAGGACACCGCGGGCCCGGCGATCAACCCGATGATCAAGATCGCGAACATCGTCGCGATCCTGATCATCCCGCTGCTCGTCACGCTGGTCTAGGCAACGCCATGCGAAGGGGCCCCGTCGGCAGCCGCCGGCGGGGCCCCTCTCGCGTTGGCGGTCAGATGCCGGCGAGCAGGCCGCCGTCGACCGGCAGCGCCACGCCGGTGACCCACGCGGCCTCGTCCGAGCCGAGGTAGACGAAGGCGTCGGCGATGTCCGTTCCGGTGCCCAATCGGCCGAGGGGGTGGAGGCCCGTGGCGTAGGCCTCGACGGCCGCCGGGTCCTCCTGGGCCTCGAGGAAGTCCTTCAGCATCTGGGTCTGGGTGAACCCCGGGCAGACGCAGTTGGCGCGCACGCCATGCGGGGCCCCGTCCAGCGCGATGCACTTGGTCAGCATCACGACGCCGGCCTTGGAGGCGCAGTACGCCGCCTGGTTGGCGGAGCCGTCGAGCCCGACCACCGACCCGGTCAGGAGCACGCAGCCGCGCGACGCCTTCAACGGCTCCCAGGCGGCGCGCAGGAAGCGGTGGACGGAGGTGAGGTTGACGTCGATCGCATCGTCCCACTCGGCGTCGTCGATCTCCCACAGCGCGCCGACGCACGGGCGCCCGGCGTTCAGCACGAGCAGATCGAGGCCCCCGAGGCGGCCGACGGCATCGGCGATGGCCCCGCGCACCGCGGCCCCGTCGCGGATATCGGCGGTGAGGTCACCGCCTGCGAGGTCGAGGGACAGCACGTCAGCGCCCTCGGCGCGGAAGCGGTCGACGATTGCCGCGCCGATGCCGGAGGAACCTCCGGTCACGACGGCGCGCTTGCCAGCGAGTCGGGTCATGGCCGGCAGCATATCCCGGTCGTGGCGACCCTAGCCGGACGTCAGCACGCGCAGGGTGACCGGGTCGCCCTCGCACACCGCGAGCTCGGCGATGCGAGCGCAGGCGGCCCGCGCGCTGCCCTCGCGGGCGGGGTGCGTGACGATCACGAGCTGGGCGCGGCCGTCGGCGGCGCGCTGGACGACGGAGTCGATGGACACCGCCTCCTCGGCGAGCGTCGCGGCGATGCGCGCCAGGACGCCCGGCTCGTCCTTGACGTCGAAGCGGATGTAGAGCGCGGAGACCACATCGTCCGCCGGCACGAGCGGCAGGTCACGCAGGAAGCCCTCGGCGCGCGGGAAGCCGGTCCCCGAGGTGCCGAGGACGCCCATCAGGTCGCCGATCACCGCCGACGCCGTCTCGTCGCCGCCCGCGCCCGGCCCGACCAGCGTGATCTCGCGGATCGCGTCGCCGCGAAGCATCACGGCGTTGAACGAGCCGTTGACGGCGCTCAGCGGGTGCGCATGGGGGACCAGCGTGGGCGCGACGCCGACCACGACCCCGCGGCCGGCCCGACGGGCCTGCCCGATCAGCTTCACGCTGTACCCCAGATCGTGCGCGAAGCCGACGTCGAGGGCATCGAGCCGGTCGATGCCCTCGTGGGGGACGTCGTCGATCGTCACGCGCGTGTGGAAGGCGATCATCGCCAGGATCGCCACCTTCGCGGCGGCGTCGCCGCCCGTGACGTCCTCCGTCGGATCGGCCTCGGCGTAGCCGAGGCGCTGGGCCTCCGCGAGGACGGTGGCGTAGTCCGCGCCGTCGGCCATCTGGGTCAGCATGAAGTTCGTGGTGCCGTTGACGATGCCGAGCACGGCGTTGACCTCGCTCGCGATCATCGACTCACGCAGCACCTTGACGACCGGGATCGCGGCGCAGACGCTCGCCTCGAAGCGCAGCTGCACCCCGTGCTGCTCGGCCGAGGCGAACAACTCGGCTCCGTGGCGGGCAAGCAGCTGCTTGTTGGCCGTGACGACCGACTTGCCCGCGGCGAACAGCTCGAGGAGCCACGTGCGGGTCGGCTCGACACCGCCCATCACCTCCGCCACGACCGCGATGCCCGGATCGTCGCGGATCGCCGCGAAATCGTCCGTCAGCACACCGTCGCGCGGCGTCTGCGCCCGCGGAGCCGCCACGTCGCGCACGAGGGCGCGGCGCACCTCGACCGGCGCACCGAGGACGCGCGCGACGTCCTCCCCGCGTGCGGTCAGCAGGCGATCGACGGCCGCGCCGACGGTGCCGTAGCCGAGCAATCCGATGCCGATGGGGGTGGCGCCCATGCGCGAGGCAGCGTAGCGGTCGGGTACGGTTCAGGACGCATGACGGCGTCCACGCGCAGCCTCGGCCTGATCGCGCGCTACCGCGATCGCCTTCCCGTCGACGACGCCACGCCGCTCGTCTCGCTCGGCGAGGGATCGACGCCGCTGCTTCGCGCGCCGCGGCTCGGCGCGCGGCTCGGGGTCGACCTGTGGCTGAAGGTGGAGGGGGCCAATCCGACCGGGTCGTTCAAGGACCGAGGCATGACGATGGCCCTCTCGCGCGCCGCCCAGGATGGCGCGAAGGCGGTCATCTGCGCCTCCACGGGCAACACGTCGGCCTCGGCGGCCGCGTACTCGGCCCGGGCCGGCATCCGCTGCGTCGTCGTGATCCCCGGCGGCAAGGTCGCGCTCGGCAAGCTGGCCCAGGCGCAGGTGGCGGGGGCGCAGGTCGTGCAGATCGACGGCTCCTTCGACGATGCGCTGCGGATGGTGCGGATGATGAGCGACGAGCACCCCATCACGCTCGTCAACAACCTCAATCCCTACCGGCTCGAGGGCCAGAAAACCGCGGCGTGGGAGATCATCGACGACCTCGGGCGCGCCCCGGAGTGGATGTGCCTGCCCGTCGGCAACGGCGGCAACATCACCGCCTACTGGCGCGGGTACCGCGAGTCGCTGGAGCGCGGCCACATCGACCGGCTCCCGCGCATGCTCGGCGCGCAGGCGGAGGGATCCGCCGCGATGGTGCGCGGCGAGGACGTGCTGGCGCCGGAGACGATCGCGACCGCGATCCGGATCGGCGCGCCGGTGCGCCGCGAGGAGGCGGGTGCGGCGGCCCGCGACTCGGACGGCGGCTTCGCCGCGGCGAGCGATCGCGAGATCCTCGACTGGTTCGGCCACGTCGTCCGCGACGAGGGCGTCTTCTGCGAGCCGTCCAGCGCGGCGTCGCTCGCCGGTCTGGCGAACGCGCGCCGTGACGGCCTGGTCGCCGAGGGGGCCGAGGTGGTCTGCGTCCTGACCGGCAACGGCCTCAAGGACCCGGACAACGCGATCGCCGAGAGCGCACCGCCCATCACGATCCCGGCGGAGCGCGCGGCGCTCGAGGGGATCGTGCTCGGCACCGCGGGATGATCGCGCTCGCGGGCGGCGGTATCGCCGCCCTGATGTGGGGCGTGTCGACGATCCTCGCCGGACGGGCCGCGCGGCAGATCGGTCCCTCGTCCACGCTGGCCCTGGTCGGCGCGGGCGGATTGGTCCTCGTCGTGCCGATCGTCGTGGTGATCGGCCTGCCGGACGCCACGCCGCGCGATTGGGCGCTCCTCGTCATCGCCGGCTTCGGATCGGCGCTCGGGCTGCGCCTGACCTACGCGGCGCTGGCCCGGGGCAAGGTCGGCGTGGTGGTCGCGATCACGAGCACCGAGGGCGCCATCGCCGCGGTCATCGCGGTGATCCTCGGCGAGGCGATCGGAGGGGTGGCGGCTGCGGGTATCGTCATCGCCACCGTCGGGGTCGCCGCGGTCGGCGCTGGACGGCACGCCGAGGACTCGGCCTTCGCCGTCCGCGACAACCGCCGCGCAGCGCTGACGGCCGGTGCGGCCGCGGCGGTCTTCGGCTCGTCGCTCTACGTCTCCGGCGATCTGGCGGGCCGGGTCGGGGGCCCCTGGGTGGTGCTGTTCGCCCGCGTCACCGGGCTCGTGACCATGGGCGTGCCGCTGCTGCTCCAGAGGCAGCTCCGCCGGGAGCGACCGGCGCTGTGGTTCGCGCTCGCGGCCGGGCTCTGCGAGTCGACCGGGTTCCTCGGGTTCCTGTGGGGCGCGAGCGCCGGCATCGGCATCGCGGCCGTGATGGCGACCCAGTACGCGACGATCGCGACCGTGCTGTCCTGGCTCCTGTTCCGCGAGCGGCTCTCGCCCGTGCAGCTCGGCGGGCTCGGCGCGGTCGTGATGGGGATGGCGCTCGTAGCGGTCGGCGGCTGATGGGCATCGCCATCGGCATCCTGTCGGCGATCGTGTGGGGCGTCGCGGGGGTGGCGGGCAGTCTCGGTGCACGGCAGGTGGGCCCGAGTCGGGCGATCGCGTGGTCGATGGTGCTCGGGATGGCGCTTGGCATCCCCCTCGCGCTCCTGTCGGGGATGCCGGGACGGATCGATGCCCGGATGGGCCTCTGGATCCTGCTCGTCAGCGCGTGCATGCTGCTCGGCCTCGTCTGCGTCTACGCCGGGGTGCGGTACGGCAGCATCTCCGTCGTCGCGCCGATCTCCGCGACCTACGGCGGCGTGGGTGCGGTGATCGCGATCGCGCTCGGCGAGCCGGTGACGGCGATCGCCGCCGTGGCGCTCGCCCTGGCGGTGGCCGGGGCCTTCCTCGCCGCGCGCGGCGAGACGGCGGAGCCGGGAGCCGCGTACTCGAACCAGCGCGTCGCCGCCCTGTTCGGCGCCGGCGCGGCCGTCGCGTGGGGTGTGCAGCTGTGGGCAGGCGGTGAGATCCAGGACGACCTCGGCGCCTCCTGGCTCGTCGCGTCGGCGCGGATGATCGGCGTCCTCCTGATCGCCCTGCCCCTGCTCGTGCGCGGGCGGCTCCGGGTCCCGCGACGCGCGCTCCCGTACCTCGCCCTCGCCGGCGTCGGCGAGGTCGTGGGCTTCACGCTCTATCTGGTCGCGAGCGGCTACGGCATCGCCCAGGCCGCGGTCCTGACGGGCCAGTACGGCACGGTGGCCGCGCTGATCGGCGTGGCGGTGCTGAAGGAGCGCCTGATGCCGACGCAGGTCATCGGCATCGCCCTGATCGTCGTGGCCGTCGTCGGCCTGTCGGTCGGCTAGGCGAGCGCGGCGCGCAGGGCGTCCGGCGTCGACACCAGATCGGCGTCGGCTCCGACCGCCGCACGCGCACCCGAGATGGCATCGTCGAGCGAGCCGTCTCCGGCGACGATCGCGTGGAAGGGTCGTGCGGCACCGAGCTGCTGCAGCAAGAGCTCGAGCGCGGGTGCGGGGAGCGCGCTCGCACAGGCCATGCGGCGTCCGTCCCGGGCCGCGCGCCGGAGCAACGCATTGACCCCCGGATCCGGCACGAGGCGGACCGGCGCGTGCGCCTCGAACCAGCGGATCAGCTCCTGCCGCCAGTTGGCGACCTCCGTGCCGGCCCACGCGTCGATCGCCTGCAAGGCCGAGGCGGCGTCGGCGGGCAGGGCGCCGGCGTCGAGAGGGGGAGTCCCGCCGAGGCGGCTCGCGAGGTACTGCGCGGCGTCCGCGACGAGCGCGTCGACGTCGGCCAGCGCGCGGTCGGTGACGATCAGGGACGACATCGACGGAGACGGTAGACGGCCACAGCGGCGACCACGCCGATCCCGAGCGCGTCGATGGCGACGTCGCTCGGCGCGCCGTTGCGGGTGGGCACCTGCGACTGATGGACCTCGTCGACGACCGCGTAGGCGAGGGCGAGTGCCGTGGCGAGGGCGAGGCCGCGCGTGGGCCGGGCCCCGGAGAGGCGCAGGGCGACCAGGAGGGACGCGGCGAGGGCGCCGAACGCCGCGACGTGCGCGGCCTTGCGCAGCACGGTGTCCAGCGTGCCGCTGGCGATGGCGAGGTCCGGCGTCGAACTGGCCCACCACAGCGCCGCCGCGATCGCGAGGGGCGGGATCCACGCGAGCCAGCGCACGCCGGCAGCGTACCGGCGCGCCGCGGGGAGGCTGCCGCGCGCCCACCGCGCGAGATCGCGCTCCGCCCGTGCGGCCGCTGCCGCCAGTTCGCGCCAGCCTCCGGCCATGCGCACCCACCTGCTCCGCCCGGCGCTGATCGGGCCCGCCCTCCTCGCCCTCCTGCTCGCGCCGAACGCCGTGCGGGCGGCGGACGCCGTCGTCGTCTACGAGGCCGGTACGCCGGACGCAGCCGGTATCGGCGCGCAGATCGGCGGCGGTCTGGCCGGCTGCGGCGCCGGCTGCCTGACGCTGCGGGTGCCGGCCCGGACCCCGGTACCCGCGCGGCGGCAGGCGATGCTCCAGTTCGCCGCACCGGCGGGAACCACCATCGTCCACGCGACGATCCGCCTGCGGTATCGCACCCGTCAGCCCGGCGTGGTCGTGCGCACGGTGGGCCGCTACGGGAGCCGGTGGGTCGATGGCGGGCGCCTGCGGTCGCCTCAGGGGACGCGCGCCGCCGTGAACGCGGGTCGCGGGGCCACGGCCGTCGGAGTCGTCCTCGCGACCGAGGCCGCCGTTGGACCGCGTGCCATCCGTGGTGACGGCGAGAATCTCGTGGCGGTCGACTCCGTCGCGCTGACCGTGCGCGACGCGACCCCGCCGACCGTCGGCTGGCTGACGCCGCTCGTCAGCGGTGGCTGGGCCCGCGGGACGCTGTGCGGCACCGCGCGCGGCACTGACGTCGGACTCGGCGTCGATCGTCTCGAGTTGCGCGTGGGCGGAGCGATCGCCAGCCAGTCCGCGCCACCCGGGCTGCGCCTGCAGCCGAGGCCGAGCGCCTTCGACGCGACGCTGTGCGTCGACACCGCCGCGCTCGAGGACGCGGCGTACGGCGCGACCCTCGCGGCCGTCGACGGCGGCCCCGACGGCAACGCGACGGCGATCGACGTGGGCGTGCTGCGCGTCGACAACACGCCGCCGTCCGTCGCCTTCGCGCCCCCGGCGGACAGCGAGGCACGCCTCCCGCGGCTGTTCCTCGACGTGGTCGACGCGACGAGCGGCGTGGCGGAGGCGCGGGTGACCGTCGACGGCCTCCCCGTGGAGCTGAGGGACATGGGAACGCGTCGCGAATTTCTCCCGGCGCAGCCGCTGGCCGACGGCCTGCACGTCGTCGGCTGGACGGTGGCGGATCGCGCCGGCAACCTCACGACGGGCAGCGCCACGTTCGGCGTCGCCGACACCACACCGCCGATGGTCGAGCCCGTGGCGCCGCTCGGCACCACGACGGCCGATGCCGCCGTCGTGGCGCGCGTGCACGACGCCGGCGCCGGGCTCGGGCCCGACGGCGTCCGCATCGCGGTCGACGGCATCGACATGACGGCGCAGCTCGCGCTGGCGGAGGGGACGGCGCGCCTGACCCCGGTGCGACCGTGGTCCGAGGGCGAGCACCTCGTCCGCATCGTCGCGACCGATCGCAGCGGCAACCGCACGCAGCGCGAATGGACCTTCGCCATCCCCGCGCCCGTCACCCCGCCCGTGCCGGTCCCGGCCCCGGTTGCGCCCGTGCCCGACCCACCCGCGCCCTTCGGGGCCGAATCGCCAGCCCGATCCACCGACGAGCCAGCACCCGCCGCGGCCGACGGCAAGTCGCCCACCGCCGCGCACCTCCGACTGCGGGCCAGCGAGCGCGCTGTCCGCGCGGGCCGGACGATCACGCTGCACGGCCGGCTCGCCGGTCGTCGCGTCGCCCGACGAGCCCGCATCGAGGCGCGCGTGGACGGAAGCTGGCGGCCCGTGGCGATCGCCCCGGTCGACCAGCGCGGGCGCTTCTCGATACCCGTCCGCCTACCGGCCGCAGGCACCTACGAGGTGCGCGCCCGCGTGGGACGGAGTGCCTCGGAGCCGATCATCCTGCGCGCGCGCTAGCCCCGGTGGTCCCCTGCTAGGTTGGGTTCGGATGGACGACTCGCTGCTCGCCGGCCTCAATCCCGCCCAACGCGAGGCCGTCGAGGCGCCTCCCGGGCCGATCCTCGTCGTCGCCGGGGCGGGTTCGGGGAAGACCCGCGTGCTCACCCACCGGATCGCGCACCTCGTCCACGTGCACGGAGCGCCCCCGTCGTCGATTCTCGCCATCACGTTCACGAACAAGGCGGCAGGGGAGATGGCGGAGCGCGTGGGCAGCCTGCTCGGAGGGCGTGCCACCGGGATGTGGGTGATGACCTTCCACGCCGCCTGCGCCCGCATCCTCCGCGCCGAGGCCACGCGCATCGGCTTCCGGCAGTCGTTCTCGATCTACGACAGCGCGGATCAGGTGCGGTTGGTGCGCTCGATCCTCGAGGACGACCTCGGCAAGGACCCGAAGCGCTATCCGCCGCGTGGGATCCACGCGCGGATCTCGGACCAGAAGAACCGCCTCGTCTCGCCCGAGCGCTTCATGGAGGAGAACGACGGCTACTTCGACACGACGGTCGCCGAGGTCTACGCCCGCTACCAGGCGCGTCTGCGCGAGGCGGGCGCCATGGACTTCGACGACCTGCTCGTCCACTGCGCGCACCTGCTCGAGCAGGTGCCGGAGGCCCGGGAACGTTGGCAGGCCGCCTTCCGACACGTCCTCGTGGACGAGTACCAGGACACCAACCACGCGCAGTACCGCCTGGTCCGGTCGCTGGCCGACCGTCACCACAGCGTCTTCGTGGTCGGCGACTCCGACCAGTCGATCTACTCGTGGCGCGGCGCCGACATCCGCAACATCCTCGACTTCGAGCAGGACTTCCCCGACGCGCGCACGATCCGCCTGGAGCAGAACTACCGTTCGACCCAGCACATCCTCGACGCGGCCAACGCGGTCATCGACCACAACGTCGGCCGCCAGGAGAAGCGCCTGTGGTCCGAGCTCGGCGATGGGGAGCCGGTGCGCATCGTGGAATGCGCCGACGAGCGCTCCGAGTCCCGCTTCGTGGTGGGCCAGATCAGCCGGGTCGTCGCCGAGGGCGGGTCGCTGCGCGACGTCGCGGTCTTCTACCGCACCAACGCCCAGTCGCGGGCGATGGAGGAGGCGCTGCGCCAGGCCGACGTGCCCTATCGCATCATCGGCGGCACGGGCTTCTACGACCGCCAGGAGATCAAGGACGCGCTCGCGTACCTGCGCGCCATCGCCAATCCGGCGGACGACGTGTCGCTCCGGCGCATCATCAACGTGCCACGGCGCGGCATCGGCGACACCACGGTGACGCGACTCGCCGAGCACGCGTCCGCGATGGGCGTCCCGTTCCGCGAGACGCTCGCGCAGGCCGACGCGATCCTCCCGGGCGCCGCGGCGCGCAAGGCCGTGGCCGGCTTCGCCGATCTGCTGCAGCGGCTCGAGGACGCCGCCGCGGACCTCGACCCCGCCGCCCTCCTCGAACGGGTGTACGCGGAGACCGAGATGATCGAGGCCCTGCGGGCCGAGCGCACCCTCGAGGCGATGGGCCGGATCGAGAACCTCGACGAGCTCGTCGGGGTCGCGCGCGGCGCCGCGCTCGCCGGGGAGCCGGCCGAGGACCTCGCGCGCTTCCTGCAGGAGCTCAGCCTCGTGTCGGACGCCGACGAGCTGCCGGACGCGGAGGACGCGGCGGAGGTGACGCTGATGACGCTGCACACCGCCAAGGGGCTGGAGTTCCCGCACGTCTACCTGATCGGCATGGAGGACGGCATCTTCCCGCACGCGCGGGCGCTCGAGGAGGCGAACCTCGAGGAGGAGCGTCGGCTCTGCTACGTCGGCATGACGCGGGCCCGCGAGCGGCTCGTCCTGACCTACGCGCGGACGCGGAGCATCTACGGCCGCCAGGACAGCAATCCGCCGAGCGTGTTCCTCGGTGAGATCCCGGACGCGCACGTCGAGCGCGAGTCGGTCGGAAGCCGGGGCGGCACGCCGATGCCCGCCGCGCGCGGGCGCTGGTCGGACCTGCCGCCCGCCTCGGCGATGCCGCCACGCCGCCCGTCCCGCGAGCTGCCGAAGGACCTCCCGGTGGTGAGCGCCGGCGACACGGTGCGGCATCGCTCGTGGGGGGACGGCATCGTGATCGCCGTCCCGAACGCGGAGGAGATCGTGGTCCGCTTCCCCCAGGCCGGTGAGCGCCGTCTGCACATCGCCTACGCGCCGATCGAGGTCGTCTGACGTGCTGCGGGAATCCGCCGGCGTCTGGTAGGTTGCCGGGCGCGCGGGCGGTTAGCTCAGTTGGTAGAGCACCAGCTCGACAAGCTGGGGGTCACTGGTTCGAGCCCAGTACCGCCCACCTCCGCGTCAGCGGACGCCGCCCGGCTCGGGCGGCGTCCCGTGCGCGTCCTCAGACGGTCTCGTAGATCTCGAGACGCCGGTCGGTCAGGAGCGGGAAGATCCGCGCCTCCACGGTGCTCGTGAAGTGCGGCGACGCGCAGTGCGCGTCGAACGCCGCCGCATCGTCGTACTGCTCGTAGAGGAAGAGCGCCGACGCATCCGCGGGATCGGCGTGGAGGATGTACGCCTGGCAGCCTGGTTCGGCGTTCGACGGCTCGAGCATCGACTGCGCGAGCGCACGCACCTCCTCCTCGTGCCCGGGGGCGATCGTCCAGCGGACGGCGATGCAGTGGGCCATGCGGCTCCTCCTTGGTCCCGGGAAGCGTGCCACGGACGCCCGCGGTAGCATCCTCGCGTGACCGCCGTCCTCTATGGCCTGCCCGGCGCCGGCTCGTTCGCGCCGCACGTGCTGCTCGAGGAGACCGGGATGCCCCACGAGTTCGTGCGCGTCGTGCGCGGCGACGACGGGCGCCCCGTCGAGCCACCCGACTACCTGGACCTCAACCCGACCGGTCGCATCCCGACGCTCGTGTGGCCCGACGGGACGGTGCAGACCGAGTCCGCCGCGATCTGCCTCGTGCTCGCGGAGATCGCCGGGCGCGCCGATCTCGTG
>JAUMCA010000028.1:27378-46621 GCA_032119475.1 Thermoleophilia bacterium
AGGATGAGCATGACGCGCTCCTAGTACGGCAGCGACGAGCCGATCTGCTGTCCCGTCCAGTTGCGGAGCTTGATGTGCCGATCGGCAGCCCCGACCGTCGCGCGACCCTGACCCGCATCACCTTCCTCACGAACACCGTGCAGGTCGCCATCCTGCGCGCCCGCTATCCGCAGCGCTTCGCCGACGGCGACGCCGCCCGGGCGGACGTCGTCGGCCACGCCCAGCGCGAACTCGCGTCGCTGCGGATCCGCTGCAGCGCGTGGTACGCCGATGGGCGGCCGTTCGTGCGCGGCGATGCGCTCGGCGTCGAGGACGCGTTCCTCGCGATGCTGATCCGCTGGACCCGGCTCGTCGACGCCCCGTGGTGGAACGACGTCGCGCTCGGCGCGCTCTACGACCGCGTCCACGCACTGCCGAGCGCCACGGCCGCGCGCGAGCACGAGGGCTTCGAGGCCCGCCCGCCGGCCGGCACCTGAGGCGACGACCCTAGTGGTCGTGCGCGATTGCCGGGAGCGACTCGACCGCGGCGACGCCGCGCACCCACTCGTCGCCGTCGGTGGCGAACACCTCGCCGGCCGACGGCGAGTGCAGCGTGAGGACGACCATCGACGGTCGGTCGGCACCCTCGACCGTGCTGCGGAAGATCAGCGACTCGCCCTGCTCGGCGATCAGCTCCGCCGTGCCGCGCGGGCGCAGGTCCAGCGCGCCCCCGGGCCCGCCGAGGATCTCGGACTGGAACGAGCCGTCGTCACCGACGGCGTGGCGCGCGGTCAGATGGAGCATCTCGGCGTTCCCCGGTGATGTCGCGCAGATCGTGACGACGTACCGGAGCCCGGCGAGCGGACTCACCGGAAGGCCTGGATGCCGGTGACCGCCCCGCCCACGACGAGCGTGTGGACCTCGTGGGTGCCCTCGTACGTGAAGACGCTCTCGAGGTTGTTCATGTGGCGGATCACCGGGTATTCGAGCGTGATGCCGTTGCCACCGAGGATCGAGCGGGCGGACCGGGCGATCTCGAGCGCACCGCGGGCGTTGCCCATCTTGCCGAGCGAGACGTGCTCGGGACGGAGCCGGCCCTCGTCCTTCATGCGGCCGAGGTGCAGGGACATGAGCATGCCCCGGTTGATCTCGAGGACCATCTCGGCGAGCTTCTCCTGCGTCAGCTGGTACGCGGTCAGCGGCTTCTCGAAGACGATGCGCTCGGACGCGTACGAGAGCGCCTCCTCGTAGCACGCGCGCGCCGCGCCCATGACGCCCCAGACGATGCCGTAGCGCGCCTCGTTGAGGCACGACAACGGCCCGCGCAGGCTCTGGACCTCGGGCAGGCGATTGGCGTCGGGGACGCGGACGTCCTGGAGCACCAGCTCGCTGGTGATCGATGCGCGCAGCGACAGCTTCCGGTGGATGTCCGGGGCGGTGAAGCCCGGCGTGCCCTTCTCGACGATGAAGCCCGTGATGCCCTCGTCGGTGGCCGCCCAGACGATCGCGACGTCGGCGATCGAGCCGTTGGTGATCCACATCTTCGAGCCGTTCAGGACCCAGTCGCCGCCGTCGCGCCGCGCGGTCGTCCGCATCGACCCCGGGTCGGAGCCGGCGTCGGACTCGGACAGACCGAAGCAGCCGATCAGCTCGCCGGTCGCCATGCGCGGCAGGTACTGCTGCTTCTGCTCCTCCGAGCCCCAGCGCCAGATCGCGAACATGGCCAGCGAGCCCTGGACGGAGACGGCGCTGCGCAGTCCGGAATCGCCGTACTCGAGCTCGTGGTTGATCAGGCCGTACGCCACGGCGTTGACCCCGGAGCAGCCGTAGCCCTCGAGGTGGGCGCCGAGCATGCCCATCTGGCCGAACTCGGTGAAGACCTCACGCGGGAGGATGCCCTTCTCGAACCAATCGCCGACCTCGGGGATGATCCGGTCGCGCACGACCTCGCGGACGGCATCGCGGATGGCCTTCTCGTCGTCCGTCAGCAGGGCGTCGATGCCGACGTAGTCCAGGGGATCGATGGCGCGCTCGGTCGTGGCCACGAGGTACCTCCAGCAGGTGTATGCGGACAGCCTAGCGCGGCTGCCGTCAACCTCTTCGCGGTCGGCGACCACGCCGGCTGAGGGCGTTGGTAGCGTCCGATGCATGGATCCGCGCACGCTCGCTGACGATCTCGTCGCGCGGGGCGTGGTCGACGCGATCCAGCTGGCGTGGACCGGGGGTGACGGCGTCGAGCTGCACACGGCGGGCGCGGCGGCGCCGGACAGCCGCTTCGCGCTCGCGTCGCTGACGAAGCCGATCGTCGCCGCGGCGTGCCTGGTGGCCTGCGAGGAGGGCGTCCTGGACCTCGACGCGCCGCTCGCGCTCGCCGGGAACGGCGCGTCCCTGCGCGACGTCCTGTCCCACGCCGCCGGCTTCGGGCCCGACGACGGCGGCGCGCGGCGCGTGCAGCTGCAGCGCGAGTCCAGCTGGGCCGACGTCGCAGCGGCGTACCGTCGGGTCGTCCCGGCGGCGGGGCCGCGCACCCGCCGAACGTACTCGAACACGGCCTACGCGATCGCGGCCATCGCGCTCGAGGACGCGGCCGGCATCGGCTACGTCGACTACGCGCACGCCGCCGTGCTGGCGCCGCTGCGGATGGCCCGGACGACCTTCGGCGCGGCGCCGGACGACCCCGACGTGGTCCCGGTGCGCGACCCGGGCCTGCTCGGCCACGGCGAGCAGCTGTTCAACGGCGAGCGCTTCCGCCGGCTCGGGCTGCCGCAGTCCGGCGCCTTCGGCTCGGCGGCGGACTACCTCGCGCTGATGCGCACGGTGCTGGCCGGTGGCGCCGCACCGACCGGGCACCGCATCCTCGCGGACGAGACCTGCGCGGAGATGACCGTCAACCAGGGCGGCGCGCTGCCGGGTGGCGTCGGGAGCTTCATGGAGTGGCCGGTCTGCGACTGGGCGATCGGCTTCGAGCTGCGTGACGCGAAGGTGCCGCACTGGACCGGCACCGCGCTGTCGGAGCGGGCGTTCACGCACTTCGGCAGCGCCGGCACGCTCGCGTTCGGCGATCCCGCCACCGGGCGGGCCGGCGTCGTGCTCGCCAATCGCGGAACCTACAGCCGCTGGATGCTCGAGGCCGGGGCGTGGCCGGACATCGTCGCCGCCATGGTCGCCTAGGACGTGGGGCATGCTCCGAGCATGCGCCTGCGCTCGTACTGCGGCTTCTGCGCCGCTCCACTCGGACCGGTGGTCGGCGCGCAGCAGGACTGCCCGGGATGCGGGGAGCCGTACTTCCACAACGCCAAGCCCTGCGCCGGCGTCGTCGTACGCGATGACGAGGGCCGGGTCCTCCTGGGGAGGCGCGGCGTGGAGCCCGCGAAGGGTCGCTGGAACATCCCCGGCGGCTTCTGCGAGCCCGCGGAGACCCCTGACGACTGCGCCGTCCGCGAGCTACGTGAGGAGACCGGCTGCGAGATCGAGATCGTCGCGTTCCTCGGGCACGTGATCGACCGCTACAGCGAGGGTGGCGACCACACGCTCAACGCCATCTACCTCGCTCACGTCCGCGTCGGCGAGCCGCGCGCGTCCGACGACCTCGACGAGGTGCGCTGGTTCGCCCCCGACGAGATCCCGCCGGCGGACAGGTTGGCCTTCCCCAGCACGCGGGTCGCCCTCGACCGCGCGAGCGCCATCTGACGCGGGCGGGAGGAGTCGCCGGCGTTCGGGCGAATCCCTCGACCGCGATGGAATTCGATCACGACGACGACTGGGGCGACGAGCCCTCCCTGACCGGCCTGGAGCGGTGGGACGAGGACGTCTGGGTCGAGGGCGGTCTGGCGTCGATCGAGCGGTACCTCGCCCGCCACGCCGCGTTCGAGTTGTGGTGCACCGAGCAGGCCCGGCGCTACGGCGCCGCGCCCGGTGGTGCCGAGGCCTGATCCGCTCCGGCGGTACGCTGCACGCGTGAGCGCGTACGAGCCCGTTCCCGCGTCCCCGGACCACATTGGCATCGAGCACCGGGTGCTCGAGCTCTGGGACGCCGAGCAGACGTTCGATCGCCTGCGGGCCCAGAACCGGGGCGGTGCCCCGTTCTCGTTCATCGACGGCCCGATCACGGCGAACAACCCGATGGGCGTGCATCACGCCTGGGGACGCTCCCTCAAGGACCTGATCCAGCGCCACCGCGCCATGCGCGGCCACGAGCTGCGCTACCAGAACGGCTTCGACTGCCAGGGGCTGTGGGTCGAGGTCGAGGTCGAGAAGTCGCTGGGGCTCAATTCGAAGCGCGAGATCGAGGAGTACGGCCTGGATCGCTTCGCCCGCGCCTGCCGCGATCGCGTCGCCGAGTACTCGGCCGTCCAGACGCGCCAGTCGCGCCGCCTCGGGCAGTGGATGGACTGGGATCGCTCGTACTACACGATGACGGACCCGAACATCGCCTATATCTGGCGCTTCCTGAAGGAGTGCCACGACCGCGGCATGCTCTACCGCGGCAACCGCCCGATGGTCTGGTGCCCGCGCTGCGGCACGTCGCTGTCGCAGCACGAGCTGATCGACTCGTACCGCGATCGGACGCATCCCACGCTCCACGTCCGCTTCCCGTTCGTCGACGCCCCGGAGGAGGCGGTCGTGGTCTGGACCACGACGCCGTGGACGCTGCCGGCGAACGTCGCGGCCGCGGTCGACCCCGCGGCGGACTACGCCGCCGTGCGGACCTCGCAGGGCATCGACTGGGTGATGGCCTCGCGCGTCGACGACCTGTTCGGCGAGGGCGCCGACGTGGTCCGCACCGCTCCGGGTGCCGCGTTGGTCGGGCGGGCCTATCGCGGTCCGTTCGACGATCTGCCCGCGCAGGCCGAGGTCGGGCACCGCGTCGTCGCCTGGGACATGGTCGCCGGCGACGAGGGCACCGGGGTCGTCCACATCGCCCCCGGCTGCGGGGCCGAGGACTTCGAGCTGGGCACGGCGGAGGACCTCGCGGTGCTCGTGCCCGTCGACGAGGCCGGCGTGTTCACGGCGGAGTACGGCTGGCTCGCCGGGCAGGCGACCGCCGACGCCGCCGACGGCATCCGCGACCACCTCCAGCAGCACGGCGTGCTCGTGCGCAGCGGCTCGATCGACCACCGCTTCCCGGTCTGCTGGCGCTGCGGAACCGACCTGATCTTCCGCGTCGTCGAGGAGTGGTTCATCGCCGCGGATCCGGTGCGCGACCAGATGATCGCCGCCGCGGCGACCGTCGAGTGGGTCCCCGAGCAGTACGGCAAGCGCATGGAGGACTGGCTGCGGAACATGGGGGATTGGTGCATCTCGCGGAAGCGCTACTGGGGTCTGCCGCTGCCGTTCTACCGCGATCCCGACGGCGAGATCACCGTGATCGGCTCCGTCGAGGAACTGCGGGAGCGCGCGGTCGACCCGCTCGACGGGCTCGAGGAGCTCCACCGGCCCTGGATCGACGGCATCCGCATCCGCTCCGACACCGGCGCGATCGCCGAGCGGGTGACCGAGGTCGGGGACTGCTGGCTCGACGCGGGGATCGTGCCGTTCTCCACGCTCGGCTGGCAGCGGGACGCGTTCAGCGAGGAGGGGTACGCCGCTGGCGCGGGCGAGGGGCTGACGCAGGCGGACCTGCCGGACCACGCCTACTGGGAGAAGTGGTTCCCGGCCGACTGGATCTCGGAGATGCGCGAGCAGATCCGCCTGTGGTTCTACTCGCAGCTGTTCATGTCGGTCGTCCTCGTCGGACGGGCGCCGTACCGCGCCGTGCTCGGCTACGAGAAGCTGCACGACGAGACCGGTCGGGCGATGCACAAGTCCTGGGGCAACGCGATCTGGTTCGACGACGCCGTCGAGGAGATGGGCGCCGACGTCATGCGCTGGATGTACGCGCTGCAGACGCCGTCGCAGAACATGAACTTCGGCTACGGCCCTGCGAACGAGGTGCGCCGCCGGCTCCTGACGCTCTGGAACGCCTACGCCTTCCACGTGCGCTACGCCGCGATCGACGACTTCACGCCGACCTACGCGGACCTCGCGGATCGCCCGCCGTCGGCGACCGCGCTCGACCGCTGGATCGTCGCCCGCGTCGACGAGACGATCACGGCCTGCGACGCGGCCCTCGACGGGTACGTGACGCCGGCGTACGCCCGCGCCGTCGAATCCCTGATCGACGATCTGTCCGCCTGGTACATCCGCGGCAGCCGCGCGCGGTTCTGGCGCTCGGAAGCCGATGCGGACAAGGACGCCGCGTTCCGCACGCTCTGGTACGCGCTCGCGCAGATCTGCCGGCTGACGGCGCCGGCGATGCCATTCCTCGCGGAGGAGCTCTGGCAGAACCTGGTGCGCGATCGGGCGCCGGGCGCACCCGACTCCGTCCATCTCGCCGGCTGGCCGAAGGCCGATGTCCCCGACGCCGCCGCGCTTACGGCGATGGGGCTCGCCCAGACCGCGATCTCGCTCGGGCGCGCGGCGCGCGCCCAGGGCGGGCGGAAGCTCCGCCAGCCCCTGCGCGAGGCCGTCATCGCGACCCCGGACGCCGCCGCGCGCGCGGCGGTCGAGGGCCTGCGCGAGGAGATCGCCCGCGAGCTCAACGTCAAGGCGGTGCGCATCGCCGACGCCGTCGACGAGCTGCTCGACGTCGAGGTCGTCCCGAATTTCCGCGCCCTCGGTCCCAAGCTCGGCAAGGACGTACCCACGGTGCAGCGCCTCCTCAAGGAGGGCGCGTACGAGCGGGACGGCGACGACGTGCTGGTCGGCGGGCACCGCCTCACCAGCGACGAGGTCGAGCTGCGCACCCGCCCGCGGGAGGGCTTCGCCGTCGCGGATGAGGGCGGCCTCGCCGTCGCCGTGGATACCGACCTCGACGAGGCGCTGGAGGACGAGGGCCTCGCGCGTGAGCTGATCCACTTCATCCAGGGCGAGCGCAAGGGGGCCGGCTTCGAGGTCGCCGATCGCATCGCCATCGAGATCGCCGGCGACGAGCGCACACGGCGGGTGATCGCCGCGTACGGGGACGTCATCGCCGAGGAGACGCTGTGCGTCGACCTGCGGCTCGCCGACGGGGTGGACGGCGCGGCGTTCGCGGCAGACGGCTGCGCCGCCACGCTGCACGTCACCCGCATCTAGCGTCCACCCGTGGGAGACTTCTGGCGTGGACGCCCCTGCCACGTCGCATCCGCGCCTCCGGCACCTGCCCAACGTCCTGACGACGCTGCGCCTGGCCGCGGTGCCGCTCTTCGCGGTCCTGATGATCGGGGCGGACGGCGCTGAGTCGGCCGCGGCCGCCGTCGTCTTCGCGTTCGCGGCGCTGACCGACTTCCTCGACGGCGAGCTGTCGCGCCGCCTTCACGCGCAGACGCGGTACGGGCGCGTGCTCGACCCGATCGCCGACCGGCTGCTGATCGACGTCGCCGTCGTGCTGCTCTGGCTCGACGACCGTGTGCCGCTCGTGCTCGTCGCGATCGTCCTGATCCGCGACGCGATGCTGCTCGGGTCGCTGCTCATCGGATCCGGTCGGCTCTACGGGGTGCGCGTCAACGTCGTCGGCAAGGCCGGCACCCTCGTCACCATGCTGGGACTTCTGCTGGCGATCGTCACGCCCCGCGGATCCGTCCCGACCGCGATCGTGCTGTGGGGCGGCGTTCTCCTGCTCGTCGCGGCCGGCGTCGTCTACGCGCGCGACCTGCGACGGGCGCGAGGGTAACCCTCAACCTCCGCTGCACCCCTGCTGCGCCGCAGGTGTATGCTGCCCCGCATGTTCTGCCAGGAGTGCGGATATCGAAATGCGGCAACCGCGCACTACTGCGCGAAGTGCGGCACGCTGCTCGATCCCGACGCGGCAGAGGACACCGCGACCTACGGCGGTGATTCCGACACGCAGGAGGTGCCGATCAGCCCCGGGCACCAGCTCCCCGCCGTCGTCGTCCGCACCGGCGGCCGCGCCGGCGAGCACATCCCGCTGACGCAGGCCCGCGAGACCATCGGCCGCGCCAGCGAGGCGACGATCCTGCTCGACGACGTGACCGTGTCCCGACGTCACGCCGCGATCGAGCACGAGGCCGACGGGCGCTACCTCGTCGATCTCGCGAGCCTCAACGGCACGTACGTGAACCACCGGCGCATCGAGCGCACGCGGCTGCGCGACGGCGACGAGGTCCAGATCGGCAAGTTCAAGCTGACGTACCTCGAGTAGACGATGTCGACGGCCGAGGAGAAGCCCCTCACGATCGGGGCGGTGTGCAAGGAGCTGAAGGCGGAGTTCGACGACGTCTCGATCTCGAAGATCCGCTACCTCGAGGAGCAGAAGCTCCTGCACCCGTTGCGGACGCAGGGCGGCTACCGCCTCTACCGTCGCGAGGACGTGGAGCGCCTGCGCACGATCCTCCGGCTGCAGCGCGACGAGTTCCTGCCGCTCAAGGTGATCCGGCAGGAGATCGAGGGCACCGGGACCGTCGCGCGCAGCCACGAGCGGAAGGCCCGGCGCCAGCACCGCGCCGAACTGCACGCCGAGACCCGCAAGGTCGAGCGCAGCGAGCTCCTGCGCGAGACGGGCCTCGACGACGTCGCCTTCGCAGAGCTCCAGTCGTACGGCATCGTCCAGGCCGACGAACAGGGCCTCTACAGCGAAGGCGAGATCGAGATCGTCCGGATCTGCCAGCGCATGGCCGAGTTCGGGCTCGGCCCGCGCCACGTGCGCCAGCTCCACACCGGGGTCCAGCGCGTCGCGGGCCTGTTCGAGCAGGTGCTGGCGCCGTCGTTGCGCTCGCGCAACGCCGAACGGCGCGAGCAGGGCCTCGACGAGCTCGCGCAGCTCGCCGGGCTGAGCGCGGAGCTCACCGAGCGCCTGCTCGTGCGCGACGTGACGACGTAGCGTCCGACCGCTGGCCCTCGGGTCGCGCTACGTTCTGGTCCGTGGTCGACCTGCGGACGCGCATCGCCGAGATACCGGACTTCCCGAAGCCGGGCATCCTGTTCCGGGATCTGCTGCCGCTGCTCGCGGACCCCGCGGTCGTGGCGGAGGTGGTGCGCCGCTTCTCGGCCTTCGCGACGCCGCTGGCACCCGACGTCGTGCTCGGGGCCGAGGCACGCGGATTCCTGTTCGGGCCGACTCTGGCGCATGCCCTCGGCTGCGGCTTCGCCCCGGCGCGCAAGCCGGGCAAGCTGCCCGGGGCGTCACTGCGCGAGGCCTACGCGCTGGAGTACGGCGAGAGCGCGCTCGAGCTGAGCACGGAGGCCATCCGGCCCGGACAGCGGGTCCTCATCCACGACGACCTGCTGGCCACCGGGGGCACGGCGGCGGCCGCGATCGCCCTCGCCCGCCGCGCCGGCGCCGACGTCGTCGGCGCGTGCTTCATCGCGGAGCTCGCGGGCCTCGAGGGGCGACGCCTGCTCGGTGACGTGCCGGTGATCGCGCTCGTGGAGTACCCCGACGCGTGATCCGTCCCGCCGCCGCCGCCGACCTGCCCTCGCTCGCCGCGCTGTGGCACGCGTACCGGGACGAGACGGCGGAGCGTCAGTCGCTCGACGAATCCGGCTGGCGGCGCTGGATGCTGGCGCGCATCAGCGCCGGCGATGCGCGCGTGGGCCTGATCGACCGCCGCGTGGCCGCCTACGTGGTGTGGCGGCGGGGACCGGCTGGTTCCGACGGCGCGCGCCCGCTCGTGATCCCCGAGCTGTACGTCCACCCGGACGGACGCGGCCAGCGCCTCGGGTCGGGCCTGCTCGCGCGCGCCATCGACTGCGCGCGCCAGCGCGGCTGCGA
This sequence comes from Thermoleophilia bacterium, assembly GCA_032119475.1. Taxonomy (GTDB): domain Bacteria; phylum Actinomycetota; class Thermoleophilia; order Gaiellales; family F1-60-MAGs149; genus F1-60-MAGs149. The sequence continues at coordinate 37,109 of JAUMCA010000028.1, forward strand.
TACCGCACAGCTGACCTCGAACGTCGACGACGAACGCGTCCATGCGCTCGCGAAGCCGTTCGGGTTCCGCCTCGAGGGGGACGTGCTCGTGCTCGCGCTGCGCCAGATCGTCAGCTGACGGGCGGATCGACCACCGCGATCCACGCGGTCCACGCGGGCTTGGCATCACCGGCCGCGCCAGCCTGCGGCGCAACCGCGCGCAGGCCCGCGTAGGGCGCGGCCGCCGTGTCGGCGTACCCGCTCCAGACAGCCACCCCGACGCGCGGGTTCGCCGCGGCGGCGAGCATCGTGGTGACGGCCGCCGCCTGGGTGTCCGGCGTGCGTCCGGCCTCCAGCGGACCCGACGGCGCGGCGTAGTCGGTGATCCAGAGGCCCCGATTCTGGCCGGGCCAGATGGCGTCCACGAGCGCGACGGCGCCGGCGATGTCGGAGACCGAGAGATTGGCGCCGTCCGCCGGTCCCTCGATGCCGGTCGGCGGCGCGAGGCGCAGGCCGAGCGCGTCGAACGCCATCCGGGTCCGGCCCATGCCCCGCAGGAACGTCTGCGGTGCCGTGTCGGCCGTCGAGGCCGGATCCGTGCGCGCGACGCCGCCGCTGACGATCGTCGCCGCGTAGCCGCCGGTCGCCGCCACCCTGCGGATCTCCGCGGCGCCGGTGGTGACGATCTGCTTGAACAGGCCGGGCGCGACGAGTCGCGACGCGAGCCGCTGCGGGCGCAGACCGGTGGCCAGATTGGGGCTGGGCCACAGCTCGAAGGCGGCGACGCGGGGGAGGGTGGTGCCGTCGGCGACGGTCGTGCCGTTGTAGCGCGTGGCGAGCGCCGCCACGAAGTTCCGCCAGCTCGCGCGCCGGGGGTTCCAGGCCGGATCGCCCGCGGCGCCGCCGCGCCCCCCGTCCGCGCGTGCCCAATCGGGCGTGCCGCCCACCGCGAGGATGACCAGCGCCCCGTTCTCCGCGGCGGCCCGTACCTTCGCGTCGATCGCGGCCCACTGATAGCCGCGGCTGGTCGCGCTCGCCGGATTGGCGGGGGCGGACGGCGCGACCGCGGGCCAGCGCACGTCGATGCGCACCGCACCGGCCTTCAAGGCCGCCATCCCGGTGGGAGCGGTCCACGCGGCGGTACCCGCGGCGTCGAAGCCGTCGTCCGCGACGAGCCCGAGCGTCGCCGACGACGCGACGGCGGGCGCCAGCAGCGCACCGACGATGAGTGCGGCGGCGAGGAGGTGCGTGAGGCGGCGCACTGCCTGAGGATACCCCAGGGCAGGAGTCCCCCCGGGTGGCGCGAACCACGAGCCGTGCCCCGCGGCGCCATCACCGCCACCGCCCTCGCCCTGCTCGTCGTCATGGGCGCCGATGCGGCTGTGGCCGACGCCCGCCCGGCCCGCGTCAAGGGCGACCGGATTCTCGACGGGTCCCGCCAGGAGCTGAAGGTCCGCGGCGTCGTCTGGGGCGGGACGCGCTTCGTCCCGGCGGCGAACGGCGCGGCGGTGAGCCTCGACGTCTCGGATGCGCCTGCCGCGTTCCGTCAGATCAAGCGCCTCGGCGGCAACCTCGTGCGGGTCGAGGTCTCGAGCGCCCTCAACACACCCGAGGGGCGCCAGGCGCTCACGCGGCTGCAGCGACTCGCCCGCGCCCGTGGACTGACGCTGCTGCTCGCGAACGTCCCGACGTCGGACGCGGACCAGGGCCCCTGGCTGCGGGAGCTCGCCTCGTGGTTCCGCGGGCGCGACAACGTCTGGTACCTGCCCGCAACCGACCCGGATTGCGGGGCGCGGGTCACCGGCGTCTCCTGCGGCGACCCCGAGACGTGGGTCTGGACGCAGACGCGCTACCTGCGGGTGCTGCGCGCCGCGCGCGTCCGCACGCCGATCGTGCTGAACCTGCCGGACTCGTCCCAGTCCGTCGCCTTGAACTGGGTGTCGATGATCCGCGATCGCAACGTCGTATACGGCGTGCATCCCCGCTCGACCGGCGGTCGCTTCGACGACGCCGACGGCGCGGCACTCACCTCGTCCCTGCGGGACGCGACGCGGGCCGTCCCCGTGATCTTCGACAACGTCGCCCGCGTCCAGACCCGCGTGGACGTCCGTCGCTGGTCGAGCGGCAGCGGCACGACCCGGATCGTGCGCACCGTGCGCACGTCGACCGACACCGTGCGCTGGAGCACCGGGTTGCTCAACTGGATCACGGGTTGGACCGTGGTCGACGGGGGGGACGGCGCCATCGTCAACGGGCTCGGCACGACGACCCGCGACCGCATGGACGTCGGTCGCTCGCGGCTGACGCCCTGGGGGCGCGTGGCCGCCGCCGGCTACTTCGCCATCGGGTTCCACGCCGCCTCCGGACGCGATCCGGGCAGCGGCTTCCCCGGCGGCTTCGCGGTCGGCGATCGCGGACCCGCCGTGCGTCGCGTGCAGCAGCAGCTGCACCGCCTCGGCTACCTCAACGGCCGCTTCGTCAGTGGGCGCTACGACCAGGCGACCTGGCATGCGGTCACCGGTTTCCAGGGCTACGCGCGCATGTCCCGCGACGGCGCAGCCGGCGCGCAGACGCTGGTGCGGCTGATGCGCGCCGACCGACCGCAGCCACGCGATGCGCAGGGCGGAGCGCACATCGAAGTCGACCTGACGCGGCAGATCGTCATGCTCGTGAACGGCCGCGGACGGGTCGAGCGCGTGATCCAGGTGTCGACCGGCTCGGCGAACAACACGCCGGCCGGGCGGTTCTCCATCGAGCGCATGGAGCGCATGAGCTGGTCGAAGCCCTTCAAGCAGTGGCTGCCGTACGCCTCGTACTTCCACGAGGGCATCGCCTTCCACGAGTACGCCGACGTCCCGACGTTCCCGGCGTCGCACGGCTGCGTGCGCGTCCCGTTCTCGGATGCCCCGGTGATGTGGTCCTTCGTGTCCCCCGGCATGCCCGTCGAGGTCTACCGGAGCTGATCACGCCCGGCGTCGCCCCTGCGCGAAGTGCTGCGCGGCCGGCGCCACCTCGCGAAGGCGCTCGACGGGCCCGACGGCGCCCCGCCGCGGCGAGGCCAGCGGCTCGAGGTGCTCGACGCGCACGTTGACCTGCCGATCGCGCCGCTCCAGCACGCCGACCGCCAGCAGGAGCGGCTCGGCGCGCACGAGCAGGCGGTTGCGCTCGTAGACGTCGGGCAGCAGGACCAGGTTGACGAGGCCGTGCTCGTCCTCGAGCAGCAGGAACACGATGCCGTTCGCACTGGCCGGGCGCTGGCGCGCGACCGCGAGGCCGGGGATGCGCACGGGGGTGCCGTCCACCAGATCCGCCAGCGTGCGACTGTCCACGACCCGCTCGAGCCCGGGGCGCAGCTGCGCGATCGGATGCGTGCGCAGGGAGACGCCGGTGCTGGCGTAGTCACCCACCAGCAGATCCCACGCGGAGGGCTCGGGCAGGCCTGCCGGCGCCTCGCCGAGCTGCAGGTCGAACGCGAGCTGGCGCGCGCCGTCGGCCATTGTCCGCCCGCGCGCGGCGAGGCCGAGCTCCCACAGCACCTGCCGGCGCGGCCCGAACGCGTCGCAGGCGCCGGCGGCCACGAGGCGCTCGAGGACGCCGTCGGCGAGATCGACGCGCCGGGCGAGGTCCCGGACATCGCGGTAGGGGCCGTGCGCCGTGCGCTCGGCCACGAGCCGGCCGGCATCCTCCTCGCCCAGCCCCACCACCTGGCGCAGGCCGAGTCGGACGCCGTGGGGATGCGCGCAGGCGGCCTCGACCCCGGAGGCGGCGACGTCGACGGGGAGGACCCGCACGCCCCGCCGCTCGGCGTCGCGGATCAGCGAGGCCGGCGGGTAGAAGCCCATCGGCTGCTCCGCGAGCAGGGCCGCGAGGAAGGCGGCCGGATGGTGGTGGCGGAGCCAGGCGCTCTGGTACGCGAGCAGCGCGAAGGCGGCCGAGTGGGACTTCGGGAAGCCGAACGCCGAGAAGGCGAGGATGCGGCGGAACACGGTCTCCGCGACGTGCGTGGACACCCCGCGGCGGGCGGCGCCCTCGCGGAACGCCTCCCACTGCGCCTGCATCGCCGCGCGGCTGCGCCGGCGGCTCATCGCGCGGCGCAGCGCCTCGGCCTGGCCGGAGGTGAAGCCCGCGAGCGCCTGGGCGACGTCGAGCACCTGATCCTGGAAGATGATCACGCCGAGCGTCTCGCGCAGCGGCTCCTCGAGCAGCGGGTGGTCGTAGGGGATCGGGGTCGACGGGTCCGCGCGCAGCGCCATGCGGCGGTTGATGTACGGGTGGACCGCGCCGCCCTGGATCGGCCCGGGGCGGACCAGGGCCACCTCCACGACGAGATCGTCGAGACAGCGGGGCTCGACGCGCACCAGCATCTGCATCTGGGCCCGTGACTCGATCTGGAAGACGCCGACCGTGTCGGCGGCGCGGATCTCCCGGTAGACCGCGTCGTCGTCGAGCGGGATCCGGGAGAGGTCGATGGGCCCCTCGGTGCGGGCGACCTCCGTGACGCAGCGCTCGACGGCGCTGAGCATGCCGAGTCCGAGCAGGTCGATCTTGAGGAAGCCCGCGTCGCCGCAGGCGTCCTTGTCCCACTGGCAGATCGTCCGCCCGGCCATCGCCGCCGGCTGCAAGGGCACCATCTCGCTCAGCGGCCGGTCCGCCACGATCATCCCGCCCGGGTGCTGGGACAGGTGCCGCGGCAGCCCCGCGATCTGCCGGCACAGCGCCACCAGGAGCCGCAGCCGCGGATCGTCCGCTCGCTCGCGCAGGCCGGGGACGCGCCGGAGCTCATCGCCGACCGCCTCGGCGCTCCAGCCGTCCGAGGCGGCCGCGAGGCGGGCGATGTCCGCGGCGGGCAGGGCGAGCGCCTTGCCGAGCTCGCGGATCGCGCCACGTGCGCGGTACGTGGCGAAGGCCCCGACCAGCGCGGCCCGGCCGGATCCGTACTGGACGTGGATCCGGCGGATGAGCTGCTCGCGGATGTCGCGCGGGAAGTCGAGGTCGATATCCGGCGTGGCGGCGAGCTCCTCGTTCAGGAAGCGCCCGAGGGAGAGCCGCGCGGCGATCGGGTCGATGTGGGAGAGGCCCGTGAGGTAGCAGATGATCGAGCCGACGCTCGAGCCGCGACCACGGCCCGGTGGCAGCACGGCGCGCGCCGCGTCCGGACCGCGGACGTCGACCGCGACCTCCCGGGCGATCTCCAGGATCTCGTGGTGGAGCAGGAAGAAGCCCGCGAGGCCGTGGTGGCGGATCAGCCGGAGCTCCGTCGCCAACCGCTCCTCCGCGGCTCGGCGATCCGCCGCGTCGCGCGGATAGCGATCGTCCATGCGCGCCGCGCAGAGGGCGGCGAGCTCGCGGTCCGCCTCCCCGGCGCGGGCCGGTGGGCGGTAGCCGAGGTCGTCGGTGATCGCGAAGGCGCAGCGCTCGGCGATGCGGCGCGTCTCGACGATCGCCTCCGGCAGATCCCGGAACAGCGCGGCCATCTCGCCGGGACCCTTGAGGACGTGCTCGCGGTTGCCTCGCAGCAGGGGGCGGCAGGCGTCGAGACTCGCGTGGGCGCGGATCGCGACCAGCGCATCCTGCAGGGGTCCGCGCCGGCGCAGGTGCAGGTGCACGTCGTTCGTGGCCACGACGGGGACCCGGCGCGCGGCGGCGAGGGCGGCGAAGCGCCGCAGCTGCGTCTCGGCCCCCTCCCGGAAGGGGCGCTGGAGCTCGACGGCGAGCCGCTCGCCGAACGCGGCGCGCAGGAGGTCGAGCCGCTCCGGCGCCGCGTCCACGTCGACCAGCGCGCCCTGCGTCGGACACCCCGTCAGGCAGGTGAGCCCCTCGGCGTGGGCCAGCACGTCCCGCAGGGGGGCGGCGGGCGCACGCGCCGGACCACCGGCGGCGGGACGGGTATCCCGATGCGCCAGCGTGATCAGGCGGCAGAGGTTGGCATAGCCGGCGCGATCCTCCACGAGCAGCACGACGTGCATGCGGCCGTGCGGGTCCTCGACCGTCAGCTCGCAGCCGGTGATCGGCCGCACGCCCGCGGCGCCCGCCAGCTGGGCGAAGGGCAGGGCGGCACAGAGGTTGTCGTGGTCGGTCAGGGCGAGGGCGGGCAGGCCGAGCGCCGCGGCGCGATCGACGAGGTCCTCCGGCTGCGCCACGCCGTCGAGGAAGGAGTAGGCGGAGTGGCAATGGAGCTCGACGTAGTCAGCGGCCATGGCGCCACCAGCTGCCGTCGCGGCGATCCTGGTACAGCACGCACAGGGAGCCGTCGGCGAGCACCGTCGAGAAGTAGCGGCGACGCGTCGGCGTGGCCCACCAGCCCTCCTCGACACGCCACTCCTCGCGGATCGCCTCGACGAGGCACCCGTCGACGCGGCGGGGATACCCGTCGGAGGTGGTGAGGACGTCCGCGCGGCGCGGCTCCTGGGAGCGGAGGGCGCGGATGCTCATCGCGGTGCGAGGCCGTAGCGCCGTTCCGGCAGGCGGCTCGCCGGATCGATGGGGACGATGCGCAGGAGCGCCTCCTCGCCGACCGCGTCCCGCACCTGGCGCGCCGCCTCCGCGATGCGATCGTCCCGCTCCTGGCCGTCGCGCACGAGCAGCGTCAGCTGCCGGGTGCCCGGCGTCAGCGCGGCGAGGACGAGGCGCAGCCGCTCGGCCGGCGCCGGCAGGCGCCGCGCCTTCGGCAGCAGGGCCTCGCACAGGCGCCGGTGCTCGACGGTGGCCTCGCGTAGGGGCACCTCGGCGCACCACGACTCGCCGGTGATGAGGCGCGCCTCGAGCTCGAGCAGCCGCGGGGCGCGATCCCCGCGCGCGGGATCGGCCAACGCCCGCTCGAGCAGCAGATCGAGGGCATGCACGAGCGCCTGGTCCGTGGCGATCGGTGCGTCCGGCCGCAGGATCGACGCGATCGGCGCCTCGACGGCGACGGGGGCGAGGCGATCGCCGTCCTCGCCGCGGGCCATCCGCCAGGCGCGCAGGCCGTCCTCTCCGAAGCGGTCCCGCACCGCGAGCCGGCTGAGGGAGGCGACGCCCGCGAGCCGGTCGATGCCGACCAGCGCCAGCGCCCTGCAGACGGGGAGGGGCACGTCGCCGTCCTCGTGGAGCAGCCGGACCGGCAGGGGCCCGAGCGCCTCGGCCAGGTCGCCGGCGGCGAGGATGCGGGGGCGTCGGCGGGCCATCCGCGCCGCCATCAGGGCGGCGAAGCGCGCCGGCGCGGCGCCGATCTGCAGGCCGCTGTCCGGGTCCAGCGCGGCGAGCCGCCGCACGAGCCCCCGGGGACCGCCGTGGAGCCGCAGCCCCGGCGCCGCGTCGATCAGCACGCGCCCGGGTCCGATCTCCTCGACCGGCAGTCCCAGCGCGTCGATGCCGGCGAGCAGGTCCCGAGCCCACGCGCGCACCCCGCTCGGGTCGGGGGCGACGAGCGCCAGCCCGGGGCAGAGGGTGAGCGCCTCCCCGAGCGGCATGCCGGCGCGCACGCCCGCCGCCTCGGCAGCGGCGGAGGGCGTGCCGACGCGCGGCTCGCCGAACGGCTCGGGCCCGAGCGCCACCGGCGTCCCGGCGGGCACCGGCGTGCGCGCGAGCGCGATCGCGAGCGGCAGCCGAGGGGCGTGGAGGGCGAGCAGCATGACCCGGAGTGTAATCGAACATATGTTCGATTACACTCCAAGGTCTCCAGGGTTGGAGCAAATCCAGGGTCAGATGCCTTTGGGACCGCGCCGGCAGGAGCGGATGACGGAAGTCGAGGCAAGCGGGCCGGCAGGTCCCGAAGGCGTCTGACCCCTTCTTCCTAGGGGCGATGCCGCCACGAGGGAGACGCCGCAGGTCGACGCACCATCAGGGTCAGATGCCTTCGGGACCGCGCCGGCAGAGGCGGATGAGGGGGGTGAAGGCCGTCGTGCCGGCAGGTCCCGAAGGCGTCTGACCCCTTCTTCCGCCATGGATACCCGGTGGCGGACCAACCCCAGTTCGAGGTGGCACGCGCACGCACCCCCAGCGTCTCCCGCACGCCACCGCCTGCGCTCCCAGGAAGAAGGGGTCAGACGCCGTTGATACACGCCGGCACGACCGGCCTCGCCACCTGCGTCGGCTATCGCCGGCGTGGAATCAACCGCATCTGACCCTGATAGCACCTCGACGCGCGGCGTCCCTCTCGGGGCGGCATCACCTCCAGGAAGAAGGGGTCAGACGCCTTCGGGACCTGCCGGCACGATCCGCGTGGGCTCCGTCATCCGCTCCTGCCGGCGCGGTCCCGAAGGCATCTGACCCTGGATCACGCCTCCGAGGATCGTTCCTCCAGCACGCGCTCCACGACCTGCTCGAGCACGTCGTGCGGTTGCGCGCCCATCACGAGGTAGCGCTCGTCGAACACGAACGCCGGCACGGCGTTGATGCCGAGCTGATGGGCTTCGCGCGTGCTCTGCTCGACGACAGGGCGGAACCGCCGCGTGGCGAGCGCCTCGTCGACGGCCTCCGGGTCGAGGCCCGCCTCGACCGCGATCGCCCGCACCTCGGCGGGGTCGGCGACGTCGCGCTCCTGCTCCCACATGGCCCGCATGACGGCCTCGTGGTAGACCGCGTGGAGCCCCTCCTCGCGAGCGAGCTCGCCGAGCTCCAGGACGAGGTGCGTGTTCGGGACGCGCTCGGGGTGCGGACGGTAGTCGAAGCCGGCCTCTGCGAACATCCCGGCCACGCGCTGCATGTGGTCCGCGCCGTACTTCGCGATCAGATCCGCGCGGGGGATGCCCTCCGGCGGGTACTCGGGGTGCAGATCCCAGGGGAGCCACTCGATCTCGGCGCCGAACCGGCGCTCGAGCCACGTCGCGCGCTCGCACGCGACACGGCAGAACGGTCAGAGGAAGTCCGACCAGATCAGGATCTTCAGCGGCGCGGCGACCGGCTCGCTCATACGGGTCCCTCCTCGACGATGCCCTCGGCGATCAACTCGCGCTCGGCGGCCACCCGCGCGCGACGCGCGGTCAGCACCTCGCGCAGCACGACCTGCGCGGAGCCGGCGATCGGCACGGCCAGAAGCGCCCCGACGATCCCCAGGAGCGACGCGCCGATCAGCACGCTGACCAGCACCACGAACGGCGATACGTCGATCGTCTTGCGCATCACGACCGGCTGGATCACGTGGTTCTCGAGGAACTGGTAGCCGATGGCGACGACGAGCATGATCACGCCGGCCGTGACGGACTGGGTGAACGCGACGATCACGACGACGACGGAGCCGATCGTGGCGCCGATCAGCGGGATGATCCCGAACAGCCCGACCAGGAGCCCGAGGGCCAGGGCGAAGGGCACGCCGACGAGCCACGCCGAGACGCCCGTGACGAGGCCGGCGATCGTCGCGATCAGCAGCACGCCGCCCGTCCAGCGCGCGATCGTCGCGTTGATCTGGTCGAACATGACGAGCGAGCGGTCCGCGGTGCCGGGGCGGATGAGGTCCGTCGCGGTGCGCAGGAACCGCGGGATCTCGAGCAGCAGGAACAGCGTCATGAACAGCACCGTCAGGGCCTTGCCAAAGCCGGTTACGACGGCGGTGGCGAC
>JAUMCA010000029.1:0-28359 GCA_032119475.1 Thermoleophilia bacterium
GATCGAGAAGGTCGGCAAGGACGGCGTCGTGAACGTCGAGGACGGCCAGACCTTCGGCCTCGACCTCGAGTTCACCGAGGGCATGCAGTTCGACAAGGGCTACATCTCGCCCTACATGATCACGGACTCCGATCGCATGGAGGCGTCGCTCGAGGATCCCTACATCCTCATCGCCAACCAGAAGATCTCCGCGGTCAAGGACGTCCTGCCCGTCCTCGAGCAGGTCATCCAGAGCGGTCGCCCGCTCCTGATCGTCTCCGAGGACCTCGAGGGCGAGGCGCTGGCGACGATCGTCGTCAACAAGCTCCGCGGCACGTTCACCGTCGTCGCGGTCAAGGCCCCGGGCTTCGGCGATCGCCGCAAGCGCATGCTCGAGGACATCGCCATCCTGACGGGCGGCGAGGTCATCACCGAGGAGATGGGCCTCAAGCTCGAGAACACCTCGATCGCGCAGCTCGGTCGCGCACGCCGCATCGTGGTCGACAAGGACCACACGACGATCATCGACGGCGCGGGCAAGGGCGATGACATCAAGGCCCGCATCAAGGCGATCAAGCAGGAGATCGAGAACTCCGACTCCGACTTCGACCGCGAGAAGCTCCAGGAGCGCCTCGCCAAGCTGTCGGGCGGTGTCGCCGTGGTCAAGGTCGGCGCGGCCACCGAGACGGAGATGAAGGAGAAGAAGCACCGCGTCGAGGACGCGCTGCAGGCCACCCGCGCCGCCCTCGAGGAGGGCATCGTGCCGGGCGGCGGCGTCGCCCTGCTGAACGCGGCCGGCAAGCTCAAGATCGACGAGTCGCACACCGACGAGGCCACCGGCCAGAAGATCGTGCGGCGGGCGCTCGAGGAGCCGCTGCGCCAGCTGGCGTTCAACGCGGGCCTCGACGGCTCGGTCGTCGTCAACGACGTCCGTGCCGCGAAGGCGGGCTTCGGCCTGAACGTCGACTCCGGCGAGATGGTCGACCTCGTGAAGGCCGGCATCATCGATCCGGCCATGGTCACCCGCTCGGCGCTGCAGAACGCGGCGTCGATCGCGAAGAACATCCTCACGACGGAGGCGATCGTCGTCGAGGCGCCCGAGAAGCCGTCCGCCGGTGGCGGCGGCATGCCCGACATGGGCGGCATGGGCGGCATGATGTAGGAATCGATTCGGGCGTTGCCCGTATCGACCGCTCGTCCCGAAGGGGCCCCGGCAGCGCCGGGGCCCCTTCTCGTTGTCCGATGCAGCAGGGATGGTGAAAAGGGGTCAGACCGCTTTTCACCATGGTCAGCGTGCAAACGGCCGACCGGTCAGGGCGGCATGGTGAAAAGCGGTCTGACCCCTTTTCACCATCCCTGCTGCACCACCGTCCCCGCAATCCGGCCGACGTGTCCCCACGACCGACCCGCCGTGCGAAGATCCCTCCAACACGACGCTCCGGAGGGCGATATGGCCGATTGCACGATCCGCATCAAGAAGAACGGCTCCGCGATGGTGTCGGGATCCTTCGTCGTCGAGGACGTCGACGGCAACCCGTACACGATCGAGGGCGAGGCGTTCCTGTGCCGCTGCGGCGCCTCCCAGACGAAGCCGTTCTGCGACGGCTCGCACAAGGCCGCGGGCTTCGAGTCCGCGCCGCACGTCGGCGACGCCTGATCGATCAAGGGGGTCTGGCCCCCTTGATCGGCTAGCGGCCGTCAGCGCTCGGCCGACCAGACCATGAACGGCAGGCGCTCGTCGAGGAGGCCGGCGAGGATCCAGTCGTCCTCCGTGCGGTCGGCCGGAGGCGGCACCGCCCAGCCATGTCCGGCGAGCCAGTCGGCCTGGGTGCGCAACGCGATGCCGTGCAGGCCCAGCCGCTCGGCGTCCATGCCGAGCGCGCCGAAGTCGACGTCGGCGGTGAGGTCCTGCGTCCCCGGGGCGGCGAGCGGGTCGCCGCCGGGCTGGCCGCCGATGTAGGTCCGCACGGGCGGGCGGCGGCCGTCGTGCACCTCGGCGCCCGTGCCGCCGTAGTCGACGAGCAGCAATCGGCCCTCTGCGAGCGCGCCGGCCAGCCCCGCGAGCAGGGGCGCGGCCGCCGGGCGGACGGCGTAGCGCGCACGGGGTCGCGGCTCGACCCCGAGCACGAGGTCCCGCAGCGCCGGCGACGCGGGCTGGCGCAGCTCGACCAGCCGACCGTCCTCGTCGGCGCCGACGAGGATCTCGTCCGGCCACGCGAGCAGGTGGACGGGCAGCGCGTCGACCAGCTCGTTCGCGTAGGTGAACCCCGACGCCGGCGCGAGCATCGTCGCGTCGTCCACCCACGTCGCGGCGACGTCGCCGAGTGCCTCCCGCTGGCGCTCCCGCAGCCCGGCCGCGCGCTCGACCAGCACGAACGCGCAGGGCACGCCGGCGTCGGCGAGGTGCGTCGCGACGCGGACCGCCAGCGCGCCGGAACCCGGCCCCGCCTCGGTCACGCGGAAGTCCGGCGGCCGGCCGAGCGCCTCCCACGTCGCGATCGCCTCGGCCGCGATCGCGGCGGCGAACGCCGGGTGCGCCTCGGCCGACGTCGTGAAGTGACCGCCCGCGCCCAGCCGCGGCCCACGCGCGTAGAAGCCGTCCGCGGGATCGAACAGCGCCGCCTCCATGTAGGCGGCGAAGGTCAGCGGCCCCTCGCGCCGGATCCGCTCGACGAGGCGGGCGCGCAGCCCGCTCACGCGCGGCGCAGCAGCTCGCGGGTCAGGCAGGTCGGCCCACCGTCGCCCTTGAGCGAGACCTCGGTGCCCTGATACGCGTGCACCTCGATGCCGCGTGCCTCCATCGCGCGCCGCACCCGCGGGTTGCCGTCGAGGACCACGACGACGCCGGGCGCGACGGCGAGGATGTTGCACCCCATCGAGTGGTACTCCTCCTCGTCGAGCGGGATGATCCCGATGCCGCGTTCCTGCAGCTCCTGGATGAGCGTGACCGGGGCAAGCGGCTCGAACACCACCGCGAGGTCATGCGTGACCGGCGAGATGAAGCTCATCAGGTGGAGCACGTGCTCCGCCCCCCGGTCATGCGGGAGGTCGAAGCGCAGCGTGCGCGCGCCCTCGGCGGCGAGGATCTCGTCGAGCTGACGATGCGCCTCGGCGTTGGTGCGGTACCCACGGGCGACGGCCAGTGTGTGGTCGTCCAACCAGACCATGTCGCCCCCGTCCGCCGTCGCGGTGCCGCGCAGCCGACCGATCACGGGGACGCCGGCGTCCTCGAGCGGGCCGGCGAGCGCCTCGCCCTCGCCGACGCGCGCCGGCTTGGCCGACTGGAGCACGATCGCCCCGCGGCCGGAGACCCACACGGGATCGCAGACGTAGACGCTGTCGACCATGCCGTCCACGGGCGGCGCGACGACGACCTCGCAGCCGAGCGACTCGAGCAGCGCGCCGAAGGCCTCGTGCTCCGCGACCAGCCCGGCGGGGTCCGGCTGGCGCCAATCGGCGCCGGCGAAGTCCCCGGTCGTCGACGGGCGTCGAATCAGCACGCGTCGCAGCGGCGCGACCATCGACGTGACGCCGTACGTCTGATGCATGCCGGGCAGCCTACCGGCTACGGGGTGTAGACCTCGAAGCCGTAGGTCGCGACGGCCGTCAGCACGAGCAGCACGGGCATCACGACCCACAGCGCCCGGCCGAGCCGCGGCCGCACCGCGACGTGCATGGCCGCGAGCCACATGACCACGAAGATGCCCATGCCGTAGCGCGGCAGGGCGAGGTACGTGCCGGCGAACACCGGCAGCGCGACCGCGAGCGCACCGTAGAGGAGGTACTCGCCCGGCAGCCGCCGCCGCACGATGCCCTCGATCAGGAGCAGGGCCCAGATCATCGCGAAGAGCGTGTCGCCGATGAACGCGTAGCGCGCGGGGTCGTTCGCGAAGACGTAGAGCCCGTCGATCACGGCAATCGGCATCGCGAGCACGAGGAGCAGGTTCGCGCCGCGGCCCCAGCCCGCCGACTGCGCCGACTGCGTGGCGAACGGATCGCCGGTGCGCGCGTAGAGGTAGACCCCGAAGGCGATGTACGCGATCGGCAGCGCCGACAGCAGGGCGAGCCGCAGCCCGAGTCGGAACGTCATCCGCCGGCCGGCGTCCTTCCAGGCGCGCAGGGCGAGGGCGGGGACGAGCATGATCCCGGTCGGGCGCGTCAGCGTCACGAGCACGCCGACCGCGGTCGCGCCGACGAACCGACGTGACTCGAGCAGGGCGAACGTCCCCACGGTCAGGAGCAGGTACAGGCTCTCCGTGTAGACGGACGAGAACAGGAACGCCGTCGGGAAGAAGGCGGTGAGCCAGATGACGGTGCGCGCGACGCGCGCGCCGGAGCGCCGTTCGACGAGCCGATGCAGGAGCACGAGGGCGACGAGGAAGCACGTCGTCGAGATCAGGATCCCGGCTACGAGGTACGTGACGTCGAGGTACATGTGGACGTACCGGATCAGCCACGGGTAGAGCGGCGAGAACGCCACGCCGTTGCCGTGCGCGACGGTCGGGTCGTAGCCGTAGTCGGCGATGCGCTGGTACCAGATGCCGTCCCACAGGCCGAACGGCGCGAGCAGCGCCTCGCGCGTCGTCTCGCCCGGCTGGCGCGTCGCGTAGCCGATCGCCATCACGACGGCGAACGACAGGACCCGCGAGAGGACCCCGATGGCGAGCGGGTACCGCCAGCCGGCGAGCAGCGCGACGGGGCGCGATGCGTCGGACGCGGCGACCGCCATGTCGGCGCTAGGAGCTCTCGGGCTTCCTGGCGATGACCGTGAAGATGTCGCCGAGGCTGACGCCGACGGTGCGCTCGGCGAGGCCCGCGCGCTCGAGCAGGTCGCTGGCGACGCGGCCGACGGCGGGTGCGTACGCATCGAGGCGGGAGGCGAGGTACGTCAGACGCACGCGGCGGACGTGGGTCGACACCTCGGCGATGTGGAATCCCTCGCGGCGCAGCATCTCGCAGAGCGTGCGCCGCGAGAAGTAGATGAGGTGCATCTGCATGTACCACGGCCAGCGCTTGCCGGCGAGCCGCGCGAACAGCGCGTCGACGTCCATCGTGGAGACGGCGAAGATGCCGCCGGGGCGCAGCGCGGAGTGGATCGCGCGGATGTCGAGCGCCGGGTCCGGCAGGTGCTCGATGACGTCCCACAGCGTGATGACGTCGTAGCCGCCCTCGGGCAGCGGCGCGTCCTCGACGGCACCGCAGTGGACGTTGCCCTCGACGCGCCCGCGCGCGATCTCCGACGCCCAGCGCGACGGCTCGACGCCGGCGACGTCGAACCCGGCCTGCTCGGCGAGGGTGAGGAAGGTGCCGACGTGGCAGCCGACGTCGAGCAGATGGCCGTCGCGGCGGTAGCGCTGGATCAGGGCGAGGCTCTCGGCGAAGGTCTCGAGGCGACCCTGCTCCTCCTCGATGTACTCCCGATCCTCCACGTCGCCGTAGTTCTCGACGACCTTCTCGTGGTGCGGGCGCGGGTTCATGTAGACCAGCCCGCACGAGCGGCACTCGACGATGCGCCCGTGCTCGCCGAACGCGCTCGACGTGCACGTGTAGTGCACGCGCGGGTCCGCCACGCGGGTGCCCATCGTGTCCTCGACCTTCACGCGGTAGTCGTCGGCGCCGCACAGCGGGCAGCGCACGGCGACCTCGGCCGGCGGGCGTGTGTCCTGGCCGTCGCGGACGTTCCCTGCGGTGGTCTGGTCCTGGCTCATTCCGACGTGCTCCCGAAGCGTGCGGTGGTGATCGGCGCGGGGAACGGCCCGGCAAGCCGGTGGAGCCGGCCGGGCCGTCGGATCAGTCGGCCGGCGCCCCACCACGCCAAGACGGCGACCGCGATCCCGACGAGGATATCCGAAACGTAGTGGTCGGCGAAGTACACGATCGTGAACCACATCGCGAGCGGGTAGAGCACCATCACGTAGCCGAAGCGGCGACGCCAGGCCAGCGCGAAGATCGCGACCAGCGTCGAGTAGGCGGTGTGCAGCGACGGCACCGCGGCGTACGGGTTCGGCAGGACCAGGCTCTCGATGAACGACTTGCCCGCCTGGACGGGGGCGGCGTCGGCCTGCAGATAGCCGATCTTCACGAGCTCGGGCAGCAGGCCGATCTTGCTCGCGGCCCACGGCGGCGCGGCCGGGTAGACGAGGAAGATCACGGCGCCGATGAACGAGCAGCCCACGATGGTGAGGAGGGCGCGGTAGTACAGCGCCCGGTTCTCGAGCCAGATCAGGAACATCAGGGTCGGCGGGACGATGAAGTGCGCGCGGTTGAGCAGTCCGAGGACGTGGTCGTACCACTGGACGGTCCCGCTCCACAGCCACTGCTGGACCACAACGGGCGGGATGTGGCCGAAGAACACGATCCGGTCGAAGTCGAGGTGCGGCATCCAGTACGGCTCCGGGCGCAGGAGGTGCGCGACGCCGCGCATGTGCTCGTACAGGTAGATGCCGATGATCAGGGGCAGGAAGTCGCGGATGTAGCCCTTCCAGATGCCCAGCAGGATCGCGGGCACGAGCAGGATCACGAAGTAACGGTCGGGCGACAGGAAGACGCCGCGCAGCAGGATCATGCCGCCGAGGCCGAGGACGTAGCCGATGATCAGCACGATCAGCCGCTCGCGCGTCCACAGGCGCTGGTGCGTCGGAACAGGGTCGACGTCCAACGTCGCAGGGTGAAGGGAATCGGTCGGCACCATCTGCTTTCCCGCAGGGTACTTCTCCTTCGCGGCCGGCCGCGTCGTCCCTGCCGGCGAAGGATCGAGGCGATGGTTCTCTCCCCCTCCGAACAGCTTCACTTCGTGCGCGAGGCGGCCGGGGTGGCACGGCTGGCGCGTGGCGTCGTCGAGGTCACGGGACCGGACGCCGAGCGATTCCTCCAGAACCTGGTGTCCCAGGACATCGCGGGCATGGCGGTCGGCACGTCGCGCCGGTCCCTCCTGCTCACGCCGAAGGCGCGGATCATCGCGGACCCGCGGGTCACCCGGGCGGGCGAGGAGACGTACCTGCTCGACCTGGAGCCGGAGGGCGCGGGACCCCTCGCCGCGGTGCTCACGCGCTACCGCCTCGGCGCGAAGGCGACCATCGAGGATGCGAGCGAGCGCTGGGCTCTGGTCGCGATCGTCGGACCGCAGGCCGTGCCCGCCACCGGGATCGTGCTGGAGGCCCCGTTCGGCACGGTGCCCCGCCGCGACGTCCTCGTGCCGGCGGAGAGCGCCGACGCGACCGTCGCCGCGGCGGAAGCCGACGGCGCGATCCGCGTCGATCCGGAACTGCTCGAGGCCGTGCGGGTCGCGGAGGGCGTCGTCCGCCTCGGCCACGACGTCGACGAGCGCTGGATGCCGGCCGAGGTGGGGCTCGTCGAGGACGCGGTCTCGTTCGACAAGGGCTGCTTCATCGGGCAGGAGCCCGTGACGCGCCTCCACCGCCGTGGCCACGCGAACCGCGGGCCGAGGCGCCTGCTGGCGGAGGAGCCGCTCGAGCCAGGCACGCCGATCGCCGACGGCGACCGCGAGGTCGGCATCGTCACCAGCGCGGCCGGCCCGCCGTGGCTCGATCGCCACGTCGGCATCGGCATCGTGCGCGTCGACGTCGCGGCGGATGCCGTGCTCGCGGCCGGCGCGACAACCGTGCGGCTGGGCTGACGGACCCGGGGCGAGCCCGGGTCCACCGCCTCTCCACCATGCGCCCGGGACGACTCGAACGTCCGACCTCTGCCTCCGCAGGGCAGCGCTCTATCCGCTGAGCTACGGGCGCGTGACGGGCGGGATCGTAACGGACCCTGCGACGCCGGCGCTCAGTACGGCAGGCGCCAGCGGGGATACGATCCGGCCGTGCACCAGTGGCTCCTCTGGTACGCGGGCGCGTGCGTCGTGCTCGCCGTGATGGCCGGGTCGGTCGGCGGCGTCCTGCAGAGCCGGGGCCCGAAGACCTCCGACGTGCCAGTTGCGGGGTTCATCCTCCGCATGGCCGCGCTCGTCCTCGTGATCGTCGCCGTGGGGCTCGTCGGAGCCTGGCTGATCGTCCGCTGAACCCGCGCGCGGGCCTCCACGGCGTTGGTATCGTGCGCTCCCACGCGGCGAGGTAGCTCAGTTGGTAGAGCACGCGACTGAAAATCGCGGTGTCCCCGGTTCGAGCCCGGGCCTCGCCACTCCGGTGCCGTTCGTGCCGGCGCCCATGCGGCGCACGTGCGCGTCGGGCCCCTCCGACGGCGTCGCCGCGCGCATGCGTTGAAAAATGACCATGTACAGTGGTCATATGAGCCGCGCTGAGCCCCTTGACACGATCGCCATCACGGAATGCAAGGCGCAGTTCCTGCGCCTTGCCGACGAGGTGGCGCGCACGGGGCGCGCGCTGGTGGTCACCCGTCACGGCAAGCCGCTGATCCGGATCGAGGCGGCTGCGCCCCCCGCCCGGCAGTCGCTCAAGGGCACCGCGCGGCAGCTGGTCGACGACGAGGAGTTCATGGCCCCCTTCCCCGAGCAGTGGGACGCCGATCGACGGTCGATCGCCGATGGCTGACGACGCCGACGTCGTCGTCGATACGCACGTCTGGCTCTGGGCCGTACTCGAGGACTCCGAGCGCCTGACACGTCGTGCCGTCCGCGAACTCGAGCGGGCGTCCGTAGCGGCCGTTCCGTCGATTGCGCAGTGGGAGGCGGCGCTCCTCGTCGCCGAGGGGCGCCTCGAAACGGATCGCCCAGCACGGGAGTGGATCGCGACGGCCGCCGTGTTGGAGCCGTTCACCATCGCCTCGCTGACGCCGGACATCGCCGTCGAAGCCGCAGACCTGCAGCGCGAGGGGTTCCACGGCGATCCCGCCGACCGCCTGATCTACGCGACCGCACGCGTGCTCGACGTTCCGCTGCTGACGGGCGACGGCCGCATCCGCGACTTCGACCGGGCGCTCCCGCGGTCACGCGGGCGTCGCGTGATCTGGAGCTGACCCTTACTTCGCCATCATGCGAACGGGGAACTCCTTGAGCCCGTTCGTGAAGTTCGAGACGAGGCGACGCTCCGGCCCGGTCTGCTCGATCGACTTCAGCCGCGGGAACAGCTGCTCGTAGAGGACCTGGATCTCGAGGCGCGCGAGGTGCGTGCCGATGCAGTAGTGCGGGCCGCCGCGGCCGAAGGCCACGTGCTCGTCCTTCTTGCGCGAGAAGTCGAGTCGGTGCGGGTCGGGGAAGGCATCGGGGTCGCGGTTGGCGGCGGCGAACCAGACGACGACGCGCTCGCCCTCCTTGATCTCCTGGCCGTGGACCTCGGTGTCCTCCGTCGCGGTGCGGCGGAAGTGCCAGACCGGCGAGGCGATGCGGACCAGCTCGTCGACGGACTGCGGGGTGACGCCGCCCGGTGCGCCGAACTCGGCCATCGCGCGGTCGTCGCCCAGAAGGGCGAGCAGGCCGAGCGCCATGGACTGCCGCGTCGTCTCGTTGCCGGCGACGACGAACAGCGCGAAGTTGTTGTCGAGGTCGCGGTCATCGAGCGGGCACCCGCCGATCTCCATGTTGGCGAGGATGGAGAGGACGTCGTCCTCGGGGTTCCCCCGCCTCGCGTCGATCGTCTGCCGCCCCATCGCGCACAGCTCCGCGGCGGCCTCGCTTCCGAAGGGGAGGTACTTGAACGCCTCGGCCTCGGGGGAGCCGACGACGTGGATCGCGATCTCCGGGTCGGAGTCGATGATCATCCGGTCGCCGAGCTCGATGAGCCGGTCGAACTGCTCCGGCGGGAGGCCGAGGATCGTGCCGAGCACGCGGATCGGGATCAGGGCGGCGACGTCGTGGACGAAGCAGACGTCCTGTTTCTCGAAGGCCTCGTCGAGCACCTCGTCGGTGATCTGGCGCAGCACGTCGGTGTAGCGGGCGACGGACTTCGGCGTGAAGTCGCGCGCGAAGTGCCGGCGCCACTCCGAGTGGAGGGGCGGGTCGGTCTCCATGAAGTTGCGGCGCGCCTCGAGGACGTCGGGCTCCTGGTGCTGGATGCGCGCGGTGCCGCCGACCTGCGACGAGAACACCTTGGGCTGCTTGAGGACGTCGAGGACGTCGTCGTACTTCGTCACGCACCAGAACCCGTCCGTGCCCGGTTCGGGATGGCGATACACCGGCGCGTTCTCCTGCAGCCAGGCGAACACGTCCCAGGGCTCGCGCGCCGCGAACATCTGGTGGTCGAGGAGGTCGAACTCGGGTGCGGTGGTAACGGCCATCGGGTCCTCTGCGGCACGAGCGGGGGAGTGCATTCAGCCTACAGGATTGGATCCAAAATGTCGCCCGAACGGGCGTTCCTCACATCTGTAACCAAAAGTGTAAAACGTTCGTTTTGATCGATATCATCCTGACGTGCCGCGCCTGCGCGATGAGACCTACGCCGCCCGCCGGCAGCACATCCTCGACGCGGCGCGGGTGTGCTTCGCGCGCAAGGGGTTCCACGCGGCCTCGATGCTCGATCTGCAGGCCGAGGCCGGTGTGTCGGCCGGCGCGATCTACGTCTACTTCCCGTCGAAGGACGACATCGTCGCGGCCATCACGGAGGAGAACCTCCAGCGCGTCGTCCATGCGCTGACCGCGATCCTCGACCGCGACCCGCCGCCGTCCCTCGGGACCGCGATCACGGACGTGCTCAAGGTCGTCGACCAGGTCGCGGTCGGCCCGACGCGCGGCATCGCCTTCGACGTCTGGGGCGAGGCATCGCGCGACGACGCGATCGGGGCGATGGCGCGTGAGCACCTCGGCGAGGTGCGGCGGCTGTTCGTCGAGCTGGCCCGGCAGGCGATCGCCCGCGGCGAGCTGCCGAAGGGGGCCGGCGCCGCGAAGGCCGGGGCCGTTCTGTTCAGCCTCTGCATCTTCGGCTACTACGGCCAGCGGCTCGTGATGGACGACATCACGCCGACCGGGTACGCGCGCGGCGTGCTCGGCATGCTCGGCGTCTGACGGGCGGACGCCTGCCAGTGGCCGTTCGTCGCGACGGGCGGTACCGTTCGGCCATGGCGATCGCTCCCCCGAACCTCTCCGACATCGACCTCACCGACCTCGAGACCTTCGTCGACCGGACTCCGCACGACTGGTTCAAGCGGCTGCGCGACGAGGCCCCCTGCTTCTGGAACGAGGAGCGCAACGGGCGCGGGTTCTGGTCGATCACCCGCTACGAGGACATCCTGGCGCTGCAGAAGCAGCCGCTGGTGTTCTCGGCCGGGGTCGGCGGGACCAGCCTGGACGACCTCACGCCGGAGCAGGTCGAGGCGCGCATGTCGCTGCTCGACATGGATCCGCCGCGGCACACGCGCCTGCGCGCCCTCGTCAACCGCGGGTTCACGCCGAAGGCGGTCAAGGTCTACGAGGATCGCATCCGCGCGCTGATCCGCGACATCCTGCGCGAGAACATGCCGACCCGCGAGTTCGACTTCGTCGACCGCATCTCCGTCGAGCTGCCGATGCAGATCCTCTCGGAGATCATGGGCACGCCGCTGGAGGACCGCCGGACGCTCGTCTCGCTCGGCGACCGCCTGCTCGGCAACACGGAGCCCGAGTTCGTCGGCGACCTCGTCAAGGACCAGTCGGACCTCTCGCAGTACGCCCACCTGCCGTTCTCCTCGCCGGCCGCGCTCGAGATGTTCGACTACGCGCTCGGCCTCGCCGACCTCAAGCGCGCCGCGCCGGGCGAGGACGTCGTGACGATCCTGATCAACTCCGAGATCGACGACGACCGCCTCTCCGAGCACGAGTTCAAGCTGTTCTTCCTGCTGCTGATCACCGCGGGCAACGAGACGACGCGCCACACGATGTCGCACGGCATCTCGGCGCTCCTCCAGAACCGCGACCAGATCGACCGCCTCGTCGCCGACCCGTCGCTGTGCGGGTCTGCCGCCGAGGAGATCATCCGCTGGGCGACGGCGGTCCATCACTTCCGCCGCACGGCCACGGAGGACGTCGAGCTGCACGGCCAGGAGATCAAGCAGGGCGACAAGGTCGTGCTGTGGTTCACGTCCGCGAACCGCGACGAGCGCCACTTCGACGAGCCGATGCGGTTCGACATCGGGCGCACCCCGAACAAGCACATGGCCTTCGGCCTCGGCGGCCCGCACTACTGCCTCGGCTCGCACCTCGCGCGCCTCGAGATCAAGGTGTGGCTCGAGGAGCTCCTGCCGTACCTGCCGGACCTGCACCTGAACGGGCCGGTCGACCGCATGCGGTCGAACTTCTTCAACGGCATCAAGCGCATCCCGGTCCGCTACGAGGGCTGATCGGACTGGGGTGGATGAATGAAAGGGGTCTGGCCCCTTTCATTCACGCGATACACCCGCTGCCGTGAATGAAAGGGGCCAGACCCCTTTCATTCATCCATCCCAGTCGGCTCGGCGCGCGCCGACGTGCTTCGGTCCCGGTAGGCTTCTCGCCGGAACGTCTCTGGGGAGGAGAACGGGAATGCTCGCAGTCCGGCTGCATGAGGGCGACACGGCCCTCCACTTCGACGAGATCGACGTGCCCGTCGCGCACGGCGACGACCAGGTGGTCGTCAAGGTCAACGCGTGCGGCGTGTGCTTCTCGGACATCCACGTCGTCGACGGCGACTTCGGCGACAAGCCGCGGCCGTTGACGCTCGGCCACGAGGTCACGGGCTTCACGGAGGAGCACGGCAACGTGTTCGTCTACACCCCGTGGGGCTGCGGCAACTGCCGGTTCTGCGCGGACGGCTGCGAGATGATCTGCCCCGACAGCCACGAGGCGGGCATGTTCGACCAGGGCGGCTACGCCGAGTACATGCTCGTGCCGCACCGACGCTACATCTTCCCGCTCGGCGATCTGGACCCCGTCGACTCGGCCCCGCTCGGCTGCGGCGGCCTGACCGCCTACCGCGCGGTCAAGCACGCGCTGCCCTTCCTCGGGAAGGGGTCGAAGGCGCTCGTGCTCGGCGCCGGCGGCCTCGGCCAGTACGCGGTGCAGTACCTGTCGATGATCAGCGACGCCGAGGTCCACGTCGGCGATCCGGATCCGGGCAAGTGCGCGACCGCGAAGACGCTCGGCGCCACGGAGGCGGCGAGCCCGGCCGATCTGACCGGGCCGTACACCGCCGTGCTCGACTTCGTCGCCGCGCAGAGGTCGCTCGAGGACGGCGTCCGGCTCGTCGACCGCCGCGGCATCCTGATCGCGATCGGCCTGCACGGCGGCCGCGTGCCCTTCGGCTTCGGCGCGGTGCCGATGGAGGCCCGGCTGATGACCAGTGTCTGGGGCTCCCTCGCCGACTTCGGCGAGCTCATCGCCCTCGCGCAGCGCGAGGACATCAAGCACGTGGTCGAGCGCCTGCCGCTCGCCGAGGCGCAGATCGCCCACGACCGCCTGCGCGCCGGCGACGTCAAGGGCCGCTTCGTGCTCGTGCCGTGACGGCCGCATTGAGCCACTGACGTGGGCATCACCGTCCTCCTCGGAGTCGCGGTCGCGGTCATCTGGGGACTGCCCGACGTCTCGCTGGCGCGCGCCGTCCGCTCGATCGGGATCGTTGCGACGGTCATCGGCTCGATCGCGATCGGCCTCGCGATCACGCTTCCGCTGGCGCTGTTCACGGAGCTGCCGACGATCACGGCCCGCGGGGCGGTGCTGATCGGCGCGATGGGCGCGCTGACGCTCGCCGGCTACATGGTCGCCTTCAGCGCGTTCAAGATCGGCAAGGTCAGCGTGGTCGCGCCGATCATCGCCTGCGAGGGCGCGGTCGCCGCAGTCGTCGCGATCGCGTTCCTCGGCGAGGAGCTCCAGCCGATCGTGCTGCTCCTGCTCCCGATCGCCGTGGTCGGCGTCGTGCTCTCCGCCATGAGCGGGGGCTCCGACGGCTCCGGCGGTGCCATCCGCGCGTCGATCGCCGCCGTCATCTGGGGCGGCATCCTCCTCCTCGCTGCGCCCGTCGCCGACGAGGTCGGGGTGATCTGGGGCTTCCTGCTCGTCCGGATGGTCGCGCTGCTGATCGCCCTCCCGATCGGCCTGCGCATGCGCGTGACGACGCACGCACGCCGCAACCCGTGGAACGTCGCCGCCTGGGGCGTCGGCGACTCCGTCGCCTCGCTCCTCTACGTCGCGGCCGCCGACCGCGGACCCGTCGCCGTCGCGAGCGTGCTCGCCGCCCAGTTCGCGACCGTCGGCGTGATCGCCGGCATGGTGCTCCTCAAGGAGCGCCTGCGCGGTCGCCAATGGGTCGGGGTGGTCCTCGTGATCGGCGCGGTCAGCGGCATCGCCGCAACCGGCGCGGGGTGATCAGAGGGGTCAGGCCCCTTTGAGTACCCCCGCGCCGGCTAGCAGCAGTCGCAATCGATGCCGTGCCAGTCCCGCATGTGGTTCTCGACGTGCGGCGGGATGACCTCGGCCGGGTAGTACTTCCGGTAGAAGTCGAGGTCGAGGTGCTGGGCCTGGTACCAGACGGTCATCAGCATCGGGTCGATCGTCGCCGGGAAGCGTCCGTACGTGTCCCAGATGTAGTTGCACATCGTCTTGACGGCGGCGATGGCCTCGTCCGACGGGTGCGGCATCTGGTCGATCGGCGCGCGATTCGTCCACGGGATCGGCCGCGTCGGATCGGTGAAGAGGCCCTTCTTGCCCCAGCGGATGTCGAGCACGGCGTCGACCGCCGCGTCCATGTTCTTGTAGAACGGCGGCATCATCCCCTCGAACACGCCCTTCAGGCCGACGGGGACGGACTCGCCACCGCCGAGCGGCGCGTCGTCGGGGATCTGGTGCATCGTGAAGCCGAGGTCGCCGGCGGGACCGTGCCCGCCGATCTCGTGCCAGTACTTGACGCCGCCCATCGTGACGCGGCCCTTGCCGCCGCTGAACGGATGGCCGCCGAGACCCATCGCCTGCGTCGCCTGCATCAGGTTGGCGGTCATCAGGCCCTGCTCGGTGCCGTTCGCGTCGGTCATCTGCCAGCGCTCGAACTCCCAGAAGTCGACCGCGTGCGCCGGGTCGAGGAGGCCGCTCTTGACGAACTCGCGCAGCGGGTCGTTCCCGAGGTGCGGGTCGACGAGGTAGAAGCCGTGCGGCTTGTCGAAGTACAGGAGCATCGCGGTGATGCACTGGCGCGTCACGTCGGAGATCGGCATGAACAGCGTCGTGCCGTCCGAGTTCGGGATGCGGTGGTTGAACGCGAACAGATTCGGCCGATCCTTGGGGATCAGGAGCCGCTTGTCCTGCAGCTTCGTCGCGCGGCGGTAGAGCTCGTTCGGCGCGTCGCGATCGCCGGCCAGCTGGTTGTGCTTCTCCGGCCGCACGTCGCGCTGCGGCAGGGCGAAGACGCCGTCGTCGTTCGTCCAGAACAGCTCCACGTTGTGGTTGGCGAGCGGCGACGGGTACGCGCGACCCGTGAACGAGCCGATCTTGTCGCCCGACGTCGAGTCGCCGTCCTCGTCGAGGAACGGCCACTCCTCCGTCGCGATGCCGGTGATGCCGGTGGCGGCGGCGACCAGCAGCGCCTCCTCCTCGTACGCGAGCGGGATCGGGTCCTTCTTCGACTCGAAGGCCAGCGGGCCGGACAGGACGCCGCCCAGCGGGAAGCGCCTGGAACGCCGCGTGAAGAGCGCCTGGAACGCCGGGAAGGCGTGCGCCGCCGCGAGCGCGCCGGGATGCGCCGTCGGGCGCGGGGGCAGCTTCTTGCGGCGCTTCTCAACGTGCTTCGCCTGCTTGAACTTCGGTGCCGATTCGACCTTCGTCGTGACGACCTTCGCCGCCGGCTTCGGCTTGGCTGGGACCTTCGCCTTCGCAGGCGCCTTCGCCTTCGCAGCGGTCTTCTTCGGCTTCTCGACGGCGGCCATCGGGCCCCTCCTCAGGTCAGACGATCTTCAGATAACGGTCGTAGTCCCACTGCGTCACCGCGGTGATGAACACGTTCCACTCGCGCTCCGAGATGACGCACAGGTCGTTGCACACATCCTCACCCAGGATCTCCTGGATGACGGCATCCTCGCGGAAGGCGGCGACCGACTTCTCGAGCGTGGTCGGCAGCAGCTGGCCCGACTCGTACAGGTTGCCGCTCATCACCTCGCCCGGATCGGCCTGCGCCTCGATGCCCGCGCAGACCGCGGCCAGCATGCCGGCCACCGCCCAGTACGGGTTCGCGTCGGACGCGCCCGTGCGGAGCTCGACGCGCGTAGACTTCTCACCCTCGATCAGGGAGCGGATCGCGCAGGTGCGGTTGTCCCGGCTCCAGGTCGCGGTGGTCGGCGCGAACGAGCCGGCCTCGAAGCGCCGGTAGGAGTTGACGGTCGGCGCGCCCGGCAGGGTGATCCCGGCGAGGTGCTCCATCATCCCCCCGATCGCCCAGCGGGCGACCTGCGACTCGGAGCCGTTCTCGGGTGCGAAGGCGGGCTTGCCGTCCTTCCACAGCGACACGTGGAGGTGCATCGAGCAGCCGGACACCACGTTGAACGGCTTCGCCATGAAGGTCGCCACCACGCCGTGCTGGCGGGCGACCTCGCGGATGCCGTACTTCATGCGGAACGCCTGATCAGCCGCCCAGATCGGATCGCCGTGGTTGAGGTTGACCTCGCACTGCGCGGGCCCGTACTCGACGTTCGACCCCTCGACCTCGACGAAGCCCTGCAGGCCGTCGAGCAGCTCGCCGAACACGGGTTCCATGTCGTTGGCCTTGGCGAGCGAGTAGCACTGGATGCCGTCCGCGATCGGCTGGGCGTTGTCGTCGACCAGGTAGAACTCGATCTCGACGCCGATCGACGCCGTGTAGCCGAGACCGGCGAGGCGATCGACGACGCGGTGCAGGACGCTGCGCGGGGCGTACTTGTTCAGCGCGCCGTGGTGGTCCTTGACGTCACCGAGGACGAAGGCGACGCCCTCGCGCCACGGCAGGCGCTTGGCGGTCGACAGATCCGGGATCACGAAGAAGTCCGGATAGCCGGTCTCCCAGCCCGACACGCGGCAGCCGTCGAGCACGTCGCCGGCGTAGTCCCACGTCAGCGAAGCGTCGGCGAAGGCGATGCCCTTCTCGAGGCGCCCGACGAAGACGCTCGCCGGGATGCGCTTGCCGCGCGGGTAGCCCTGATGGTCGGCCCAGGCGACTTCCACCTCGTGGATCTCGCCCTTCTCGATGGCCTTCAGAAGATCGAACTCAGCTGCGCCCACGGACGGGGCCTCCCTTCCCTCGCGTTCCACGCCCGCTCCCCTTGGGCTCCGTGAAGCGTATCGGGGATCACGCCGAAGCGATACGAACCGGGAGCGTCTTGAAGCCGTTGCCGAAGTTCGAGCGCAGGCGGGCCGTCGGCCCGTCGATCTCGAAGCGCAGGCCGCGGTCGAGCACTGCGGTGAGCAGCGTCTCGACCTGCATCCGCGCGAGAAACGCGCCGAGGCAGTAGTGCGGACCGCCGCCGCCGAACACGAGTTGCGCCGACGCATCGCGGGTGATGTCGAAGACGTAGGGGTCGTCGAAGACCTCCTCGTCGTAGTTCGCGCTGATGTAGTACTGCATCACCTTGTCGCCCGCGCGGATCGTCTTGCCGCGCAGCTCGACATCCTCGGTCGCCGTGCGCCGGAAGGTGTAAATCGGCGTCGCCCAGCGCAGGACCTCCTCGACGGCGCCCTTCATCAGCGACCGATCGCGATCCAGCTGGTCGAGCTTGTCGGGCTCGAGCATGAACTGGTGCATGCCGGTGGCGAGCGAGTTCCGCGTCGTCTCGTTGCCGGCGAAGACCAGAAGCTGGCAGAGGTTGACGAGCTCCGAGTCGGTCAGGCGGTCGCCATCCCACTCCGCCTGCACCATGCGGGTGATGAGGTCGTCCTGCGGATCGGCGCGACGGGCCTCGCAGAGGCCGCGCGCGTAGTCGAACAGCTCGAGCGAGGCGGGGCTGGAGAACGGCAGGTGGTGCGGCTCGAAGCCCCGCTCGCGCGCCCACGCGTACATCTCCGGCGGCGGCGCGAGGTCGGGGTCGTCGACGGCGACCATCATGTTGGCCAGCTGCGCGAGGCGATCGGCATCGGACTCCGGCGCGCCGAAGACGTCGATGAAGACGCGGATCGGCATCATCTCGCAGACGTCGTGGACCCAGTCGAGGCGCTGCTTCTCGACGGCGGCGTCGAGCAGCCGGTCGGCGACCGCGCGGGCGTGGTCGCGGTACTGGTCGACCATCTTCGGCGTGAAGAGCGGGCTGACGATGCGGCGCAGGCGGGTGTGCTCCGGCGGATCCGTCTCGATCATCGACCGGCGCATCTCCATCGCGTCCTCGGGGATCTCCTCGTAGTAGATGAAGCGCGCAGCGGACGAGAACCGCACCGCGTCCTTCGAGATCGCGACGACGTCGGCGTGCTTGGTGATCGCCCAGAAGCCCGGCCCGTCAGTCTCAGGGTGCCAGTGCACGGGATCGTGCTGGCGCAGGAGGCGGAACGACTCGTGGGGGACCCCGTCGAGGTAGACGTCCGGGTCCTTCAACTGGATGGTGCTCAGATCGACCGTGGCCATGGTCACCCCTTCCCGTGGGAAAGACTCTACCGGGCGGTGGAATCAGGTGGGAACCGACGTCATAAACCGCGCATTTTCCGCATAGGTACAGGTAGTACCCCGATACGGAAGGAGTTGCGGAGCGACCGACGAACGCTCTACGCTGAGACCCGTCCTGCTGTCGGATCATCCGGCCGGGGAGGGGACGAGAGAGAGGAGAGGAAGTTGTCCACGGAATCCGGGAACTCCCCGGGTATCGACGTCGTCAATCCCATGTCGGGCCAGCACAGGCTCGCATCGGGGGCGTTGAACACCCGCCAAGTCCTGTTCTGCTGCGTCACGGGCGCAGCCCCGATCTCGGCCATGCTGTTCAACGGGCCGGTCGGCATTCTCGGCGCGGGGTGGGCCGTTCCCGCCGCGTTCATCATCGCGACGATCGTGCTGACGATCTTCTCGGTGGGCTACATCGAGATGGCGCGCAACGTCAGCTCGGCGGGTGGCTTCTACTCGTTCGTGTCGCACGGCCTCGGCAACGTGGTCGGCATGGGCACGGCCGTGCTGATGGCGTTCTGCTACCTCGTGTTCTCAGCTGCCGTGACAGGCGTCACGTCGTACTTCGGCGTGGCGAACTTCAACGAGTGGTTCGGATGGAACATCCCCGTCTGGATCTTCCTCTTCGGCACGATCGCGGCGATGGTCGCGTTCACGTTCTTCCACATCGAGTTCACGGCCCGCGTTCTCGGCGTCGCGCTCGTCGCCGAGCTCGCCGTGCTGCTCGTCTTCTCGTTCGTCGTGCTGTTCAAGGGCGGTGGGCCCGACGGCATCGTGATCGAGTCGCTGAACCCGCTGGCCGTGTTCGACAGCGGCAACAACATGGCGATCGTGGCCGGCGCGACCGGCATCGCGCTGTTCGCGGCCTTCTGGTCGTGGGTCGGCTTCGAGATGGCGCCGAACTACGCGGAGGAGGCGCACGAGCCGAAGAAGGTCATGGCGCCCGCCATGTACGTCTCGGTCATCGGCCTCGGCGTGCTCTACGTGTTCGTGATGTTCATGTTCGTCTCGGCCGCCGGCAAGCAGGGCTCCGCCGACCTGGTCAACCAGCAGTACGCGGGTGAGATCGCGTCGATCTTCTACGTGATGTCCGACCAGTACGTGGGGTCGTGGCTGACGCTCGGCTTCCAGATCTTCATCCTGACCGGCTCGTTCGCCTGCCAGCTGGCCTTCTTCAACACGGCCTGCCGGTACCTGTTCTCGATGGGCCGCGAGGGCGTGCTCCCCAGCGCGCTCGGCCGGACGCACGCGAAGCACAAGTCGCCGCACGTGGCCGGTATCGCCGCGGGCATCTTCCTGCTGGTCTGGGTCGGTGCGTTCTTCCTGTACGACTCGACGTACCTCGGTGCGCTCCTGAAGCTCGGCACGTGGAGCCCGCTGCTCGGCGTCGCCGGCATCCTGGCCATCCAGGCGCTGGTGTCCGTGGCGATCATCGTGTACTTCGCCCGGCAGAAGCGGATTCACTGGTTCAAGACGCTGATCGCGCCGATCCTGGCGACCGTGACGCAGCTCTACGCCGTGTACCTGCTCTTCAAGTACCGCGGCGATCTGTCGGCGGCGGCGGGCGTGCCGTTCATCGACTACCTGTGGCTGTGGCCGATCATCGTGTTCGCGATCGGCGTGGTCATCGCCCTGGTGCTGCGCTCGTCGAACCCGCAGAAGTACGCGGGCATCGGGCGCTACCTCCACGAGGACGTCCCCTCCTCGTAGGGACGCGGCAACACGGCCGCCGGTCGGGCGCTTCGGCTCCCGACCGGCGGCCATCGTCGTTTCCGGAGCGATTACGATCACGCCATGAGCGCCACCGACCTCGCCGACATCGACATCGTCACCCCGGAGATCTGGGAGGAGGCGGTGCCGCACGAGGCGTTCCGGCGCCTGCGCCACGAGGACCCCGTCCACTGGCATCCGGAGGCCGCGCCGCACCACGGCTTCTGGGCGGTGACGAAGCACGAGGACGTGATCGCCGTGTCCAAGAACACGGCCGTCTTCTCGTCCGGCGCCGGCCTGACGATGCTCGAGGAGGTCGAGCCCGAGTCGATCGAGAAGCGGCGCTCGCTGATCGACTCCGACGCGCCGATGCACAACCACCTGCGGCGCATCGTCTCCCCCCTCTTCACCCCCAAGGCGGTGGCCGAGCATGAGGCCTACGCGCGCACCGTGGCCGGCAGCCTGCTCGACACGGCGACGGCGAAGGGCGAGTTCGACTGGGTCCTCGACGTGGCCGAGCCGCTGCCGATCACCGTGCTCCTGAGCCTGCTCGGCGTGCCGTCGGCGGACGCGGATCAGATGATCGCGCTGTCGAACCAGATGATCGCGATCGACGATCCCGACTACGCGCCCGACTACGACAGCCTGCCGCCGCACATCAACCCGAAGGACCTGCCGTTCGGCAGCCCGGCCTCGTACCACGTCTTCGAGTACGGCCGCGCCCTCGGCGCCGAGCGGCGCGCGCATCCGCAGGACGACCTCGTCTCGCGCCTCGTGCACGCGAACGTCGACGGCGACAGCCTCACCGACGACGAGTACTGCAACATGTTCCAGATCCTCATTCTCGCCGGCAACGAGACGACGCGCACGACGCTGACGCACGGGATGAAGGCCTTCATCGACAACCCGGACCAGTTCGAGCGGCTGCGGGACGACCCGTCGCTGATGGACGCGGCGGTCGAGGAGATCGTGCGCTGGGCGACGCCGGTGCTCTACATGCGGCGCACGGCGCTCTCCGACACGGAGCTCGGCGGCAAGGAGATCCGCGAGGGCGACAAGGTCCTGATGTGGTACATCAGCGCCAACTACGACGAGGACGTCTTCGACGACCCATACACGTTCGACATCGCGCGGAGCCCGAACCCGCACCATGGCTTCGGCGGCGGCGGCCCGCACTTCTGCCTCGGCGCCTGGCTGGCCCGCCTGCAGATCCGCGTGATGCTCGAGGAGATCCTCAAGCGCGATCTGCGCCTCGAGGCGACGGCGCCGGCGCGTCGTGTGCGCTCGAACTTCGTGAACGGCGTGAAGTCCATGCCCGTTCGCGTCGCCGGCTGACGGATCGACCGGCCGCGCCGCGGCTAGCGGCTCGTTCGCGACGCCGGGGTGATGCCCTGGCCGAACCGGAAGAGGCCCGCGGCATCGACGCTCGCCTTGATGCGCCGCAGCCGCGGCAGGTTGGCGCCGTAGAACGCGGAGCCCGCGTGCGCGGGATCCCGGCTCAGGTAGTTGACGTACGCCCTGCCGGAGTGCCACGGCCGCATCGCCCCGTGCAGCTGGTCCAGCCACGCGAGGTTCGCGGACGCGGTCGCCGCCGACGCGTCGGCGGGGAAGCGCACCTGGTACTGCACGAGCATCGTGCAGTCGCGGTGGGCGAACGCCGTGGCGTCCGCCGCCGGGCCCTGCATCGCCCCGTCGACGGGCTCGATGCGGACCTTGCCGCACAGCGCGCCGCTCGGGACGCCCGCCGGCTGCAGGTCGGGGTCGCGCTGGCGCTGCTCGAGCTCGTCGATGATCCGCTCGATCGCGGCGGCGGGCCAGCGATCGACGATGAAGCTCGAGCGGATGCCGACCCCGAGCCGCGGCAGCTTGCCCGTGGCGCTCGCGTCGGCGTCGGCGCACTCCTCGAGGCTCAGCCCGGGGCACCACTCGCCCATCTCCGTGGCGTAGAAGCCGCCCGTCGTCGCCGTCTGGCCGATCGGGCGCACGCCGGCCTCCCGCGCGAACGCCCGCAGCGCCGCGTCGTGCTGCGCGCGCGTGCCGCGGAAGGCGGTCTCGAGGTACGCGGTCGGCTCGCCGGTCGCGGTCGGCATGTCGTTGCGGACGACGAACACCGGCGTGCAGCGGGGTGTCAGCGTCGGCAGCCAGTCCTGGTACGCGGCGAACAGCCGTGCGGCGCTCCGCCACGGGAAGGCGGTCGTGGACTGCGTCCACGTGCCACCCGCGGAGACGGGCGCGATCTCGAAGGAGGTGACGATGCCGAAGTTGCCGCCACCACCGCCGCGCAGCGCCCACAGGAGATCCGGGTGCTCCGTCGCGCTGACTCGGCGCAGGTGCCCGTCGGCGGTGACGATGCGCGCTCCGACGACGCGGTCG
Source organism: Thermoleophilia bacterium (assembly GCA_032119475.1). Taxonomy (GTDB): domain Bacteria; phylum Actinomycetota; class Thermoleophilia; order Gaiellales; family F1-60-MAGs149; genus F1-60-MAGs149. Next base: position 22,524 of record JAUMCA010000029.1, read on the forward strand.
CTGGCGAGCCCGTGCTCACGTCCGAATGGCCCGATGCCGCCGCCCTGCACGAGCCCGGCCATGCCGACCGACGGGCAGGTCCCGCCGGGCAGGGCGAGCCCGTGCCGGCCGAGGCCGCGGTACATCTGGATGTTGGTCGCACCGGCGCCGAGCTGCGCGCGCTCGCGGTTCGGCTCGACCGTGATCGCGTTGAGGCGGGAGACGTCGATGACGAGGCCGTTGCCGGTCGAGTAGCCGGCGAACGAGTGACCGCCGCTGCGCGGGATCGGGCGAACGCCGTGGTCCCGGGCGAACGTCACGGCGGTCGCGACGTCCCGCTCCGTCGCCGCGCGCACGACGGCCGCCGGGCGCGCCGTGTCGTAGTGGGCGTTCCACGCGAGGCGCGCCCTGGCGTAGGCCGGGTCGCCCGGCAGCACGAGCGTGCCGTCGAGGGCGCCGGAGAGCGCAGCCCAGTCGCCCGACGTCGGGCCGGACGCGTGCGCGAGGTCGAGCCAGTCGAACCGCGCGGAGGCGGCCAGCGCCGCCGCGGTGCCGGCGCCGATCAGGAGCGCACGGCGGCTGATCCGCGCAGCCACGGTCGGCCCTACTCCTCCGCGATCGAGATGGCGCCCGTCGGGCAGCCCTCGCACAGCTGGCGGGCGACGTCCTCCGAGACGGCCACGCCGGTCGGATGGGAGACGCCGTCGTCGCCGAGCTCGACGGCCTCCTCGGCGATCTCCTCGCACTTGCCGATCCCGACGCAGACGCTCGAGTCGATGACGATGTGGACCTGCTTCATCCGGGGAACCTCCTCCAAGTAGCCGCAACGTACCAGCGGCGCGGGTCGGCAAGGGTCACGGCGCCAGGACGAGCCGGCCGTCGACATCCCCGCGCTTGATGCGGTCGTGGGCGTCCTGGGCGGCCTCCAGGGGCAGGCGCTCGACGAGGTACTGGAGATCGCCGCGCTGCGCGATCCGCGCAACCTCCCTGATGTCGTCCAGCGACCCCCACATCGACTGCGTCCACCAGGTCTCGTGCGGGATCAGCGAGAAGCCGAACGGGATGCTGCCACCGTACGCGCCGACGTTCACGACGAGGCCGCCGCGGCGGATGATGCGGTTGCAGACGGCGAGCGTGTCGTCGGCGCCGACGTAGTCGAGCACGCAGTCGACGGGACCCTCGAGCTCCTCCGTGGTGCAGACCTCGTGCGCGCCGAGCGCGAGGGCGCGCTCGCGCTTGCCGGGCTGCGGGTCGGCCACGATCACGTGCGCGTCGGTCATCGAGCGCAGATACTGGATGCCGAACTGGCCGAGGCCGCCGGCGCCGATCAGCACGCAGGTCGACCCCTTCGGCAGCCACGGCTGGGCCTTGCGCGTGGCGCGGAGCGGCGTCAGCGACGAGCAGCCGAAGGTCGCCCCGAACGCCGGGTCCAGGTCGCCGATCGGGACGAGGTAGCGCGGATGCGGCACCTGCACGTACTCGGCGTAGCCGCCGTCGTGGACGAGACCCGCCTCCGCGACGTGGTCGCAGAGCTGCTCCTCCGTCGCGTCGCAGTAGCGGCAGTGCCCGCAGCCCCACGGCGGGTAGACGACCGCGTTGCCCTCCGCCGTCTCGACGACGATCTCGTGGCCCATCACGAGCGGCGTCGGCAGCTTCGGCCAGCGCCCCTCGACGACGTGCACGTCCGAGTGGCAGACCCCGGCGGCGACGACCCGGTACATCCCGGCGTCGCCGGTCGTCTGCGGCATCGCCCGCTCCTCGACGACGAGGCGCTCGTTGAAGGCCCGGAGGACGACGGCGCGGTAGGAGTCGGGCAGGCTCATGCGGGGTGCACCGCCCGCGACAGCCCGCTCTGGAGCCGCGCCGTGCCGCGCACGTGCGCCTCCATCAGCGAGCGCGCCTTCGCCGGCCGGCCGGCGCGGATCGCGCGCACGATCTCACCGTGCTCGCGATCGGCGATGGCGAGCACCGCGTCGGTCGTGGGCAGAAAGCGGCTGATCCGGTACGCCTCGGCGCGGAGCTCGGCGATCCGCGCGACGAGTCGCGGCGAACCCGACGCGTCGCCGATCACGAGGTGCAGCAGCGCATCGCGCTCGGCCCAGGCGTCGAACGGCTGCATGCCGAGCATGCCGTCGACGATCGACTCGAGCAGATCGCACTGCTCCGGCGTGGCCCGCTCGGCGGCGAGGGCGGCGGCCCCGCCCTCGACCACCGCGCGCTCGGTGGCGAGATCCTGGAGCGCCGCGGCATCGGGGGCCGCGGCCTCGGGCAGCACCTGCTCAGCCGCCCCCGGGGTGACGAACGTCCCGCCACCCCGCCCGCGGCGCGTCTCGATCAGGCCGGCGCTGCGCAGCACCACGAGGGCGCTGCGCAGCGACACGGCCGAGATCCCGAGCGCGCTGGCGAGCTGCGTCTCCGACGGCAGCCGGTCACCGGGTCGGAGCAGCCCGAGGCCGATCGCCTCGCCGAGGCGGGCGACCGTCTCGGCGACCGCCCCCGCGCCGCGCACCGGCGTGAAGACGGTTGCCTGGACGAGCCGGTCGACCGTGGCCCGCTCGGTGCCCGGCGCAACGCTCACTTGTCGGACACGTCGACGGCCACGTCCTCGATCATCTCCTCCAACTCGTACGAGTCGTGCTGCTCGTCCATGTGGCGGTTGACGATCTCGACGAGCTCGTCGAGCGTCGGCGCGGTCGCGACGAAGTCGCAGTCGTGCTCGTTGCAGGTCCACTGCTTCGACATGCCGGCTACCCCGCCTCGACGCCGATCACGAAGTCGATGTCCGGATCGAGGATGTCGTCGATCAGCGTCTGGTCCGGCGTGATCGCGAGCTCGCGGCAGCGGTTCTTGTAGTGGCGGACCTTCTGCAGCTGGTACTTCTGGAGGTCGAGCTCCGGGACGAAGCGCTGGTACTCGAGCATGCCGACGGCGTTGCCGCGGTAGAGGTTGATCGCGTCGTGCACGACCTGCTCGAGCTCGGGGCGCTTCTCGATCAGCTCGCGGCAGGCCGCCGTGCCGAACGTGATGTGCCGGCCCTCGTCGGCGACGATCTGCTTGAAGCCGTGGCGCAGCGTGCCGAGCTTGCCCCAGATGTCGCAGGTGTCGATGACGATCTCGTAGGACGGCATCGTCAGGACACCCTCGACCCAGACGTTGTAGAGCGTCGAGAAGCGCACGAAGCCCTCCTCGACCGCCTTCAGGTCGCCGGCATGGCAGGCGTCGATCAGCTGATGGCCGTAGAACGGCAGGCCGTCGTAGACCGGCTCGCCGGTGCTGAAGCGGCCCGACGGGTCGACGGTCTGCTCGCGGTCGATCCAGTACTCGCGCAGCTCGTCCGCATCGACGGCGCCGACCACCTTCTCGTGCCACAGGGCGAAGAACTGCGAGTGGCGCGCCTCCTCGAACATGAAGCTCGAGAGGAACATGGTCCAGTCGAACTTGCCGAGGACGTGCGCCGCGTAGATCATGGGCAGCGTCTCGTCGGTGACCTCCTGCTCGCCGCCCAGGAAGCGGACGGTGATCAGCGCGATGCCGCGCTGCTGCTCGGGCGTCAGCTCCTTGAAGTCGCGGGCGTCGGCCTCGTAGTCGAACGTGCCCGGATCCCAGAACTTGCGGAGGGCCTTCTCGTACTTGCGGTAGATGGAGCCGTCCATCATCTCGCGGCTGAAGCGCAGCCGCGACTCGAGCGTGCGCTCCGGCATGTCCTCGATCGTCGCCATGTCCTTCTCTCTCCTCGGGGCCTAGAACGTTGAAACCAGAGGTTATGGTAATCGGCGCGCCGCCGGCGTCAAGTCCGGGTATCGAAAGCTATGGTGTAGTGTTCTCCATGATGGAGATCACGGTCCCCGAAGCCGCGGTTCGCGCCAACCGCACGCAGGAGACGATCCGCCGCTGGATCTGGTCCGGCCGCCTCGCCTCGCGCAAGGTGGGCAACCAGCACGTGATCGACGAGGCCGAGCTCGCGCGGGTGATCGGCGACGCCGAGGAGGCGCGCTGGCAGGCGTACTTCGAGCGCCGTGACGCACGCCTCGCAGGGATCTCAGAGGAGTCCCGCGCGCAATTGGCGGAGATCGACGTCGCGGCTTGGATCAACGAGGACTGCGACCTCCATTGACCGTCGTCGTCGACGCGAGCGCGCTTGCCGCCGCCGCATCGGATGGCCTGCTCGGGCCGGCGAACACGTCCCACGCGCTGATCGTCGCCCGGCGCGGTGACGGTCCCGTCATCTGCACCCCACGCGCGCTGTCCGAGGCACTCGGCGCAATCCGCCGCACCGCGCACGCCGGCGCCGTGACGGTCGAGGAGGCGAGGCTGATGCTCGCAGCGCTCGAGGACCTGCCGATCGAGCCGATCACGAGCCGCACCGTGCGAGCACGTGCGTTCGATCTCGCCACGGAGATGGGTTGGGCCCGCACGTACGACGCCGAGCACTGCGCGCTCGCCGAGAGTGTCGGCGGGCGACTGCTGACCTGCGACCTGCGCCTGCGCCGGGGAGCCGAGGGGCGACTCCCGTACGTCGTCACCCCGGACGAGATCCTCGCCGGCGGGTGAACCGTGACACCGCCGTCGTGATGCGGTAGGATTCCCCCCGTTAGTGAAACGTTGCACCCGTAACGGGGGAGGCAGATTCCGGCGATGGCCATCGATGTGACGGACACCAGCGCGATCGTCGAGCGCCACCGCCGCGACGACGGCACCTACGACCTCACCGCCCTCGTCGTCGAGCTCGGCGAGCACCCCGATCTGTGGATGCCCGTCGTCGAGGCCGCCGACGGCACGCACCGCCACTGGACGACGGTCGTCGACCTCGCGGACCTCGACGTCTACGCGATCTCCTGGCTGCCGGAGCAGACGACCGGCTTCCACGACCACTGCGACTCGAACTTCGGCGTCGTGTGCGTGCGCGGCGCGGTCTACGAGGACCGCCCCAAGCTCCACGGCGAGGTCGCCACGAAGCGCCTCGACGCGGGCGGCACGACGGGCGGCGTCCCGGGCGTGATGCACGTCATCCGCCACGGCGACGGCGAGCCCGCGGTGACGCTCCACGCCTACTCCCCGCGCCTCGAGCGCGTCGGCCAGATCTACTTCCAGAAGGACGGCACCTGGGTCCGCCGCGAAGTCGACGGCAAGCAGGAGCTGACGGAGGGCCTGCTCCCCTGCTGAGCTAGTCGCGGCGGCCGCCGCGCCACCAGAACGGGATCACCGCCACCAGCGGCAGCACGCCGAGCCACGACTCGGTCAGCCACGCGATCAGGACGGATGCCGCGACGGCGATCGCGCCGACGATGAGCCACGTCCGCAGGTTCACGTCGTGGCGGACGCGTGCCGCATCCGCCACTCGTAGACCGGGCGGTGGATGTCGTACGCGGTGATGATGACGCTGAACAGGACGGCGAGGAAGACCGCGTCCGCGATGGTGGTCGTCCCGCTCGCGACGACGCTCGAGACCACGGCCAGCGGTACGTTGATGAGCAGGCGGAAGGCCAGTGCGCCCGCGACGGTGGACGAGATGTAGCCGCCGCGGATCCGCCGCAGCGCGAGCGCGGCGTTGGCCACGACGAGCACCGACGACCACAGGAGGAGCTCGAGCGGCGGCGCGTCGACTTGCGGGAGGATCGACCCGAAGATCACGCCGAGCAGCCCGATCAGCACGGCCTTGTCGAGCGTGGCCACGGACCACACGCTCCCGTGCTCGGCGAGCCAGCGGCGGCGCTGCTGCGCGTTGCTCATCGCGTCGGGCAGCGGCGGCGCCCGCAGGACGAACGGGTGGTCGGCGGGTGCCAGCCGGGGACGCACGACGAACCACGCGATCAGCGCCAGGATGCCGAGCCCGACGAGGACGAGCGGCCCGAACCAC
>JAUMCA010000030.1:0-20990 GCA_032119475.1 Thermoleophilia bacterium
GAGACCGGGCGCCTGCGGCGGCGCGGTGCCGCGATCGGCGACCGCGCAGGCCGGGTCGGGCTCGTCGTGGTGGACGAGATCCTCCCCGGCGTAGCGGAGGACGCCGCGTCCCCAGCCGCCGGCGTCGTACGCGACCACGATCACGCGTCCCCTCGCGGGGCGACCGCACGACGCTCGGACCGCACGGTGCCCGGGGCGGGTCCGCCGATGCGGTGCAGGCCCTGGTGTACCGCCCGGGCCGTCTTCGCGGGTAGACCGGGCACGGCCTCGAGATCCTCGGGGGAGGCTGCGAGGATCGCGTCGACGGAGCCGAAGTGCCGCAGCAGCGCCTTGCGGCGCGCCGGTCCGACCCCGGGCAGCGCGTCGAGGACCGAGGCCGTCGCGTCGACGCGACGGCGACCGCGGTTGTGACGGAGCGCGAAGCGATGCGCCTCATCGCGGACCTGCCGCAGGAGGAGCAGCGCAGGCGCGTCGGCGTCGAGGACGATCGGCGTCGTCCGACCGGGCACGAAGACCTCCTCCTCGCGCTTGGCCAGGCCGACCACGGCGACCCGAGGGGCGTCGACGCTGCGCATCGCGAGCAGGGCGGCGTTCAGCTGCCCCCGCCCGCCGTCGATGACGACCAGATCCGGGGACTGGGCGAACGACGCATCCTCCTCCGCGCCCTCCCCGCTGAGCCGGGCGAACCGGCGCTCGATCGCCTCCCCCATCGACGCGTAGTCGTCCAGCCGCCCGTGCCGGATGCGGAACGCGCGATACTGGTCGCTGCGCGGGACGCCCGCCTCGAAGACCACCATCGAGGCGTACTGGGCCGTGCCACCCAGCGTCGAGATGTCGTAGCACTCGATGCGCAGCGGCAGGGCCTCGAGGCCGAGCGCATCGCGCAGCTCCTCGAGCGCGTCCGCACCGCGCGTCCGCTGCCGGTCGTCCGCCAGCCGGACGCCGTCCACCGCGAGCTCGGCGTTGCGCTGCGCGAGCTCGAGCAGCCGCCGGCGCTCGCCGCGTGCCGGCGTCCGCAGCTCGACGGCGCTGCCACGCCGCTCGCGCAGGATCGCCGCCGCCTCCTCCGGGCGCGTCAGGCCGGCTGGGACCAGGACGAGGGGCGGCACGGCGGCGCCGCGCCCGTAGCGCTCGGCGATCGCCGACGCGAGGATGTCATCGAGGGTGGCGCCGTGGGCGTTCTCGAGCACGATCTCGACCCGCTCCGCGAGCCGCCCACCGCGCTGGGGCCAGATCTGCACGACCGCGACGTCGTCCCGCGTCGCGATGCCGATGACGTCGCAGTCGCCTGCGTCCGCTCGGTCGACGAGCTGCGTCTCCTCGAGCATCCGGACGGCGCCGAGGCGATTGCGCGCACGGGCCGCGTCCTCGTAGCGCTGATCCTCCGCGGCCGCTTGCATCTCCTCCTCGAGCCGGCGCCGGATGGTCGCCGTATCGCCCTCGAGCACGCGGATGACCTCGTCGATCAGCGCGCGGTACTCCGCCTGCGTGACGTTGCCGATGCAGGGTGCGACGCAGCGGCCGATGTGGAAGTCGAGGCAGGGCGAACCGGATCGGCGGCCCGGTGTCGGCCCCTCGCAGGGACGGAACGGGAACACCCGGCCGAGGATGTCCAGCGTCTCCCGCACCTTGCTCGCGCTGGGATAGGGGCCGAACAGCCGGGCGTTGCGCCGGTCGCCGCGGCGGGTGAACAGGACCCGCGGATACGGGTCGTCCACGGTGACGGCGATCATCGGATACGACTTGTCGTCGCGCAGGCGCACGTTGAACGGCGGACGGTGCTGCTTGACGAGGTTCTGCTCGAGCAGCAGCGCCTCGGTCTCCGTGCGGGTGATCGTCACGTCGATGCGCGCCACCCGCAGCACGAGGTCGGCCGTGCGGCGCTCGAGGCCGCGGTCGGGCCGGGCGTACGAGCCCACGCGCTTGCGCAGCGACTTCGCCTTGCCGACGTAGAGGACGTCGTCGCCGGCGTCACGGTAGACGTACACGCCGGGGTCATCGGGAAGCTCCCGGGCGCGCTCGCGGATGAGCTCGACGCCGGTGGCCACGTCCGCATCGTAGTCGGCGTGGACGGGTGCTCAGGCGCCAGCGCGGTGCGCGAGCAGCAGGAGGGCCTGGACGGCGAGCGCGCTGAGCGGCAGGGCCACGGCGATGACGATCACCGACGCCTGCCCCTCGCGGGCACGCGCCGGCGGCGGCTCGCCGCGCTCGACGGCGATCCGGGCGGCCTCGGCCACGCGCTGCGCGCGAGCGCCGTCCGCGATGCGATCGGCGGCAAGGGCGAACGCGAGGAGGAGGGCGCTGGCCACGGGTGCGAGCGCAAGCACCTCCACGACGGCCTGCCCACGGCGCATCAGCGTCCGCCCTGCTGGGCGACGCGGTGGTGCCGCTCCGCTGCGATCGCCGCGTCCGCGTCGCGCCAGACGTGCACGCCGACCGCCCACGTCGCGCACAGGAGGCCCGCGACCAGGACGGCCGCCAGCGGGAGCTCGACCGCGCCCTGTGCCCGTCGCCATGCCACGGCGTCAGCGTGCCCCGATCGTGCGCGCGCGGGACGCGCGAACCCGCTGCTAGTACCAGCCCTCCGTCTCGCGCCACATCCGCCACATCACGAAGATGCACGCACCGACGATGACGATGAACATGAGCGCCGTCAGGAGGTTCCAGCCGATCGGGGCGAAGGACCCCACGACGATGATCACGAGGAGCGCGCCGGCGCCGTAGAAGAGCAGCTTCTGGCGGCGGTTCAGCCACTGGAGCCGGCTGCGGTTGTTGCGCCAGAGGGTGTAGACGAAGTAGGCGAGGCCGATCAGGATCAGGATCCGGACGACCAGGAGCAGCACGCCGAGCACCTCGCCGGCGACCAGCTGCAGCGCCGTGACCCCGAGCGCGAGCAGCGCGAACACGCCCCAGTGGATGGCCTTCGAGCGCTCGGTCACAGCCAGCCCGCCCCGCTCGACATGAACGCGCGCACGGACAGCGCCGCGGCCAGCAGCGCGGCGATGGAGAAGATCAGGATATTGCGGCGCGGATCATCGCGCCGGGCCGAGTAGGCGAAGATCACGAGCCCGGCGGGCAGCAGCCCGTAGACGTAGTGCAGCTCCTCGGCGGCCTGCCGGTTCTGCGAGAGGAGGATCAGCCCGATCACCGCCTGGCCGATGATGATCGTCTGCGACGCCGCGAGCACCTGCGCGTAGAGGCGTCCCGCCGGCAGCCGCCCGCGCCAGACGAGGAGTCCCCACGCGCCGGCGATCACGTTGATCGCGATCGCGATGTACGCGAGGACGTAGTGGATCTGGACGGCCACGCAGGGAAGTATGCGTCACCGTGGCGACGGCGCGGGAGCCTAGACTCCGCGGCATGAGCCTCTCCGCCGGCGATCCCGCCCCCTCGTTCACCGCGCCCGACGACACCGGCGCCCCGGTCTCCCTCGAGGAGCTGCGCGGTCGCCGTGTCGTCCTCTACTTCTACCCGAAGGACGATACGTCCGGTTGCACCGCGCAGGCCTGCGCGATCCGCGACGACTGGTCGTCCGTCGAGGCCCTCGACGTCGCGCTCTTCGGCGTGTCGCCCGACTCCGTGGCGAGCCACGCGAATTTCCGCGCCCAGCACGACCTGCCGTTCCCCCTCCTCGTCGACGCGGACCATGCGATCGCGGAGGCGTACGGCACCTGGGTCGAGAAGTCGATGTACGGGAAGACCTACATGGGCGTCGAGCGCTCGACCTTCCTGATCGGCGCGGACGGGCGGATCGAGGCCGTCTGGCGCAAGGTCAAGCCGGCCGAGCACCTCGATCTCGTGCTCGCGGCGCTGCGCGGCTGATGCCGGTCGCCCCACCTGACCACGGCCCGCTGGTGGGCGTGCGCGTGCTCGACCTCTCGCGCGTGCTGGCCGGTCCGTACTGCACGATGATGCTCGCCGACCTCGGCGCCGACGTCATCAAGGTCGAACGGCCGGACGGCGGGGACATCACCCGGGCCTGGGGCCCGCCCTGGGCCGGCGGCGAGTCGACGTACTACATGAGCGCGAACCGCGGCAAGCGCTCGATCGCGATCGACCTGCGGGATCCCAGCGGCATCGCCCTCGTGCGACGGCTGGCCGCGACCTGCGACGTCGTGCTCGAGAACTTCATCCCCGGTGGCGCCGATCGCCTCGGTCTCGGCTGGGACGATCTGTCGGTGGACCACCCGTCCCTCGTCTACTGCTCGATCAGCGGCTACCCCCACGACACGCCGCAGGCGCCCCTGCCGGGCTTCGACTTCGCGATCCAGGCCGAGGGCGGCATCATGAGCATCACCGGCGATGCCGAGGGCGCGCCGATGAAGGTCGGTGTGGCGATCGCGGACGTCACCTCCGGGATGTACGCCGCGAGCGCGATCGTCGCGGCCCTGTTCGCGGTGCGCGGCGGATCCCCCGGGCGCCGCATCCAGGTGTCCCTGCTCGACGCGCAGCTCGCGTGGCTGGTCAACCGCGGCACGGAGGCGTCGATCGCCGGCGTGGTGCCCGAGCGGCTCGGCAACGCCCATCCGTCGATCGTCCCCTACGAGACGTTTCCCACCACCGGCGCGCACATCGTGATCGCGGTCGGCACCGACGGGCAGTTCGCGGACCTCTGCCGCACCCTGGGCCTCGACGGCCTCGCGGCGGACGCGCGCTACGCGACCAACCCCGCGCGCGTCGAGCATCGGTCGACGCTCGTGCCGGCCCTCGCCGCGGCCACGGCCACGTGGGACGCCGGTGCGCTGCTCTCGGCGCTCGCCGACGCCGAGGTCCCGTCCGGGCCCGTGCGCACGATCGCCGAGGCGCTGGCGGAGCAGCCCGGCTCGCTGCAGGACCATGCCCACCCCACGGCCGGGCCGATCCGCACCGTCCGCTCCCCGATGGCCTTCGACGGCGACCACCTCACGTCGCGCCGGCACCCGCCCCTCCTCGGCGAGCACGGCACGGAGATCCTGCGCGAGGCCGGTCTCGCCGACGACGAGATCGCCGCCGCCCTCGACGGGCCGTGTCGCGTGCCCTAGAGGGCCTCGGCGTACTCCTCGATCTCCCAGGCGGTCAGCCGGTTCTGCTGCGCCTCCCAGCGCGCCAGCTCGTAGCGCTTGTTGCGGAGGAACGTCTCGATCAGCCCGGGTCCGACGAGCTCGACCAGCGTGGTGTCCGCCTCCAGCAGATCGAGCGCCTCACGGAGCGAGGTCGGGAGCGGCGCGCCCATCGCGTCCTCCGGTCCCTCGTAGAAGTTGCCGACCACGGGCGCCGGCGGCTCGAGCTCGCGCTCGATGCCGTCCAGCCCGGCCGCGAGGATGCCCGCGGTGACGAGGTAGGGGTTGGCGCCGCCGTCGCCCGAGCGCACCTCCGCGCGGGTCGCCGGCCCGCGGTCCTCGCTGACGCGGAGCATGGACAGCCGGTTGTCATGGCCCCAGTTCGCGAACTTCGGCGAGAGGCCGCCGTTGATGGTCCGCTTGAACGCATTGACCGTCGGGTTCAGCAGGCCGGCCAGCGCAGGACCGTGCGCGACGACCCCGGCGACGAAGTGGTGCGCGAGCGGCGACAGCCCGTCTGCGGCACGCGGGGCGTGGAACGCGTTCCTGCCGCTCTTCAGCAGCGAGACGTGGAGGTGGTAGCCCGACGCCTCGTCATCATCGACGGGCATCCCCATGAACGTCGCGACGACGTCCTCCATCGAGGCCATCTGCTTGACCAGCGTCTTGAACAGGAAGGCGCGGTCGGTGGCCTCGACCGCCTCGCCGTGGGTGAGGTTGATCTCGTGCTGCGCATGGCCGTACTCCTGCGCCATCGAGATCGGATCGAGCCCGAACGCCTCGCACGCGTCGAACATGGCCCGCACGAGCCCGGTCGGATCGGCGAGCGGCCCGACGGTGTAGACGCTGGAATCGCGCATCGGCAGGGGTCGCAGCCCGCCGACGCCGTCCGGGTGGCGCTCCATGAGGTAGAACTCGAGCTCGTGCGCGACGACGGGCTTCAGCCCCTTGGCGACGTACCGGGCCGCCAGCCGCTTGACGCTACCGCGCGGATCCATCCCCGACGGCTGGTGGTCGGCGACCTCGACGAGGTCGCACAGGACGACCGCGACCTCGGGATCCAGCGGGCTGATGCGCGCGGTGGCCAGATCGGGCACGGCGACGAAGTCGCGGAAGCCGATCTCGTCGCCGCTGACGATGTTGTGCCGGTGGTCGATGGTCATGACGGCCTGCACGAACGGCTTCCCGTGCTCGATCGCGTGGGCGGCATGGCGGAGCAGGACGTCCTTGCCGCGCTGCACGCCGTAGAGATCGCTGAAGACGAGGCGCAGGATGCGCACGCCCTTGGCCTCGAGCTGCTTGACCGTCATTCCCCTGATTCCTCCTCCGTGAGCCCGCGGATCGTATCCAATCCGGACTGACGTCGCCCGCGAGCGCGGCGTCGCACGTTCGAACCGGTCGGTGGGCACGGGCCGACTATGCTGCCCGCCGCACGCATCCGACGGAGGGCACCCCATGCACGCAGTCCGCTTTCAGAACGCCGCCGGTGAGGCGCGCCTCGGCCGCCTCGACGGCGACACGATCACGGACGCCGGTCCCGCCGATCACCGCGGCTTCGTCCCGACGACCGACGGCTGGGCGGCGATCGCGGCCGCTGACGGCCCGCAGTGCGCCGTGGGCGACGTCCAACTCCTCCACCCCGTCGTCCCGAGCAAGGTCATCGCGATCGGACTCAACTACCGGGATCACGCGGAGGAGTCGGAGCTCGACATCCCCGAGGTGCCCGTCGTCTTCTCGAAGCACCCGTCGTGCCTGATCGGCCACGGTCAGACGATCGTGATCCCCCGCGAGGAGACCCGCCCCGACTTCGAGGGCGAGCTCGCGGTGGTCATCGGGAGGCGCACGTACCGGGCCACGCTCGAGAACGCGATCGAGGCCGTCGGCGGCATCACCGCGATCCACGACGTATCCGGCCGACGCGCGCAGCTCGAGACCCCGCTGCGCCAGTTCGTCTACGGCAAGAGCTTCGACACCTTCGGCCCGCTGGGTCCGTCGATCGCCAGCATGGACGGCGTCGACCTGACGGACGTCGACGTCCGCCTCGACATCGACGGCGAGGTCATGCAGGACTCGAACACCCGCCACCTGATCTTCAGCGTGGCCCAGATCATCGAGTACCTCAGCCGCGGCACCACGCTGGAGCCCGGTGACGTGATCGCCACGGGCACGCCGGGCGGCGTCGGCGACAGCCGCGACCCGCGGCGGTACCTGCGGGACGGCGAGACCGTCAACGTCCACGTCGGCGGCGTCGGGACGCTCTCCAACCCCGTGCGCCACGAGAGCTGACGCGATGCGCCGCGCCGTGCTGATCACCGGCGGCGGCTCCGGGATCGGCGCCGCCACAGCGCGCCGTCTCGCCGCCGACGGCTGGCTGGTCGGGCTGGTCGGCCGGCGGCCCGAGCCCCTGGAGGCGATCGCGCGGGAGACGGACGGCCTCGCCCTGCCCGGCGATGCCGCGGACGCGGCGCACCTCGAGGCGGCGGTGGCGCGTCTGGTCGCGGCCGCCGGCGGCCTGCACGGCCTCGTCTGCTCCGCCGGCGGCGGTCGCTCCGGCACGGCCGTCACCCAGACGCAGGAGGGCTGGGAGGACGTGCTGCGCGTCAACCTGACGGCACCGTTCCTGGCGGCGCGCGCCGCCCTGCCGGCGCTGATCCCCGAGCGCGGCGCGATCGCCATCGTGGCGAGCCTGGCCGGCCTGCGCGCCGGCCCGGCCTCCGTCGCCTACGCATCCGCGAAGGCCGGGGCGATCCAGCTCGCGCGCTGCATCGCCGTCGACCACGGGCCGGTGGGCGTGCGCTGCAACGCCGTCTGCCCGGGCTGGGTGCGCACGCCGATGGCCGATGCCGCCCTCGCGGATCTCGCCGCGCAGACGGGCGGCCTCGACGCCGCGTACGCGGAGGCGACGCGGTTCGCGCCCGATCGGCGGCCGTCGACCGCCGATGAGGTCGCCGCCGTCATCGCCTTCGCGCTGTCGGACGCGGCGAGCGGCGTCAACGGCGCGACGCTCACGGTCGACGGCGGCGCGCACGTCGTGGACGCCGAGACGGCGACGTTCCTCGACTGATCAGGCGTCGCGCCGCCGCAGGCCGAGCACGAGCCCGACCAGGACGATCGCGAGCCCGATCGCGATCAGCGCGCCGCTGACCGCCGTCCAGCCGTCGAGGGCCTCGGCGACGATCACGCGCGCCAGGGCCTCGTATCCGGGCTGCCGCGCGTTGACGAGCCAGCCTGCACCCCCCTCCGCGCCCGGGCGCAGGAGGTAGGCGCCCGCCGCGAGCGAAGCTCCCAGCGCGAGCAGCGCCAACCCACGGCGGCGCGCGTTCACGAGCGCGAGCAACCCGAACCCGACGGCGGCCCCGGCCAGCACGGCGGGAATCCAGCGATGCCGATCCAGGAGCCGGAGCGCGCGCTCCAACCACGGCGAGACCGGGACCCAGGGCACCGTCACGAGCAGGTCGCCCTCGACGATGCCGAGGAGCGCCTCCACCGCCGGCGGCGGATCCGCCGCGGTGGCGAGCGCGCGCAGGTCGATCCGCGCGCGCTCGGTCTGCCCGTCGGCGAGGATGCCCTGCTGGAGTCCGACGGCCAGCGGTCCGAGCACGCGGGGCGCGGCCGGGGACGCCAGCGCCTGCTCGGCCCACGACCCGGCGATCGACGCCGCCGCGGCCGCGATCACCGCCGGCTGGGCGGCGGCACGGGCACGCACCTCGCCCTCCACCGCGCTGCGGACGACCGCCGCTCCGGCCGGCGAGCGCAGCGTGTCGACGACCGTGGCGCGGAACCCGGCCGGCTCGATCACGTTGCGCGTCAGCACCGCGCTCGCCCCGGCCAGCAGCGCGCTGGCGACGGCCAGGGCGATCAGCAGCGTGGTGCCGAGGAATCGCACGCCCGAACCCTAGGGACAGCCCTCCCTGCCACGATTGGAGCGTGATCACCCGTGACACCGAGCAGGCGGCGGCGATCGTCCGCCGCGGCGGCCTCGTCGCGATCCCGACGGAGACCGTCTACGGCCTTGCGGCCGATGCCACCTCCGCGGCGGCGCTCGCTCGGCTCTACGCCGTCAAGGGCCGGCCCGCGGACCACCCGTCGATCGTCCACGTGGCGTCCGTCGCCGATGCGCGCACGTGGGCCGGGGAGTGGACGGCCGCGGCGGACCTCCTGGCCCGACGGTTCTGGCCGGGTCCGCTGACGGTGATCCTGCCGGCCGGCGAGCGCGCGGACCCGGCCGCGCTCGGCGGCACGGCCACGATCGGGCTGCGCATCCCGGACGCGCCGCTGGCGCTCGACCTCATCGTCGCCGCCGACACCGGCCTCGCGGCACCCAGTGCCAACCGGTTCGGCCGCGTCAGCCCGACGACCGCCGACCACGTGGCGAGGGAGCTCGGTTCCGCGATCGACGCGATCCTCGACGGCGGTCCGTGCACGATCGGCGTCGAATCGACGATCGTGGACCTGACCGGGCCCGCTCCGCGCATCCTCCGACCGGGCGCGATCACCGAGCCCATGGTCGCCGAGGCACTGGGCACGCCGATCGCGAGCGACCTGCGCGACGCGCCGCGCGCGCCGGGCACCCTGGCGGCGCACTACGCGCCGCTCCTACCGGTCGCCGTGCTGGCTGACCCCGCCCTCGCCTCATCCCCCGGCAGCGCGGCGTTGATCGCACCCACCGACGTCGCACGGGCGGCACGCGGCTTCCACGCCGTCTTCGATGCCGGCGCGGCACCAGCCACGTACGCCGAGCGACTGTACGGCCTGCTCCGTGCGGCGGACGCATCGGGAGCCGACCGCATCGTCGCGGTGCCGCCCGTGCCGACGGGCATCGGCGAGGCCGTAGCCGACCGACTCCGTCGCGCTGCGGCGTCCTAGCGGGTCAGGAGCAGGACGAGCCCGCCGACCACGAGCACGAGGAGGACGAGCAGCACGATCACCAGGCCGATGATCAGGGCCGCGACGCGGCGGGCGCTCACCGCGCTACCGCCGAGGGCCTCGGCCGGCGCCGGCGCGATGCCAGCGCCCCCGATGCGGATGAGAGGACTTGAACCTCCACGACCTTTCGGCCACACGGACCTGAACCGTGCGCGTCTACCAATTCCGCCACATCCGCGGGCGCTGCGGATCGTAGCGCCACGCACGCCGAGATGGCGTCAGCCGAGCGCACCGAGCTCCTCGACGAGCCGATCGACCTCCTCGGCGGTCGTGTAGTGGAGGAAGCCGACGCGCACGGCGCCGCCCGACGCCTCGAGATCGAGGGCCTCCATCGCGCTGAGGGCGTAGAAGTTCCCGTCCCAGACCGCCATTCCCCGCTCGCCGAGCCGGCGGGCGACCTCCCGCGGGTGCGCCCCGTCCACCCTGAACGAGAAGGTCGCGACGCGCTCGTCGACGCGCACGGGATCGACGAGCCCGTAGAGCTGCACGTGATCCATGTCCTCGACGCCGGCGAGGAAGCGCAGGGCGAGCTCGCGCTCGTGCGCGCCGATCCGCGCGAACGCGTCGTCCAGCGCCGTTCGGCGGTCACCGCCCCCGCCCAGCGACGCGAGATGCTCGATGGCCGCCGTCATCCCGGCGATCGCCTCGATCGACTGCGTGCCGGTCTCGAAGCGGTGCCCGGCCGGTTCCTCCTCCGCCGGCCTGACGCGGTCGGCGGGCCAGGCGGCGGCGAGATCATGGCGGATCGACGCGACGCCGAGGTGCGGGCCGAACCACTTGTAGGGAGATGACAGCAGCACGTCGATCCCCAGGCCCGCGCGGTCGAGCCGGCGGTGCGGCGCGTAGTGCACGCCGTCCGCCCAGGTGAGCGCGCCGACCCGGCGCGCCGCGTGGACGATGCGATCGACGGGCGGCACGGTGCCGAGGGCGTTCGAGGCGAGGGTGAAGGCGACGACGCGCGTCCGCGGCGACAGCAGCCCCTCGAGGTGCTCGACGTCGAGCGTGCCGTCCGGTCGGTGGAGCCGCGCCTGACGCACCACGAGGCCGTGATCGTCGGCGACGCGCAGCCACGGGGCCACGTTGGCGTCGTGATCGAGCTCGGTCGTGACGATCTCGTCACCCGCCTCCATGGTTCGGGCGACGGCGTGGGCGAGCAGGAAGTTGAGCGTCGTCATGTTCGGCCCGAACGCGATCTCGTCGGCCGACCCGCCGAGCATGTCCGCCGCGGCCTGACGGCCGGCGTCCACGATCGCGTCACCCTCCGCGCTGGAGGCGAAGGCACCGTCGCGGTTGGCGTTGGCGTGGAGCACCACGTGCGCCATCGCGTCGGCGACCGCCTGCGGGACCTGCGATCCGCCCGGGCCATCGAAATAGCAGTAGGGGCGGCCATCCAGCGTGCGACCGAGCGAGGGGAAGCGGCTGCGCGCCGCCGCGAGGTCGAGGGCTGCCATGGGCGAACCGTATCCGCTGTCCGACGCGCGCGGGCGCGACGGGAGCCGGGGGTACGATGCCGGCATGGCAGACACCCTCCCCTCGTCCCTCGCCCTCGACCTCGCCCGCGTGACCGAGGCCGGGGCCATCGCCGCCGCGCGCTGGCTCGGCCGCGGCGACAAGAACGCCGCCGACAAGGCCGCCGTCGACGCCATGCGCGACGCCCTGGAGCACTGTCCCATCAGCGGCGTCGTCGTCATCGGCGAAGGAGAGAAGGACGAGGCGCCGATGCTCTACATCGGCGAGGAGGTCGGCAGCGGAGGGCCCGCCGTGGACATCGCCGTCGACCCGCTCGAAGGGACCACGCTGACGGCCAAGGGCCAGCCGAACGCGCTGTCGACCTTCGCCATCGCCCCCCGCGGCACGATGTTCAACCCCGGCCCGGCCGTGTACATGGAGAAGCTGGCCGGCGGGCCGGCGATCGCCGACCTGCTGGACCTCGACACCCCGATCGAGGACCTGCTGGCCCGCGTGGCCGAGCGCCGGCGGTGCGCGGTGGGGGACCTCGGCGTGGTCGTGCTGGATCGCGATCGGCACCTGGAGATGATCGGCCGCATGCGCGCGGCCGGTGCGCGTGTGCGCCTGATCCCCGACGGCGACGTCGCCGGCAGCCTGATGCCCGTTCGGCCGGGCACCGGGATCGACCTGCTGTGGGGGGTCGGCGGCACGCCCGAGGGCGTGCTCAGCGCTTCCGCGATCCGCAGCGTCGGCGGGCGCATCCTCGGCCGCCTGTGGCCGCGTTCCGACGAGGAGCGCGCGGCGATCGTCGCGGCCGGCCTCGACGTCGAGCGGATCCTCGACACGGACGACCTCGTCGCGAGCCAGGACACCTTCTTCGCCGCGACGGGCGTCTCCGACGGCGATCTGGCCGCGGGCGTCCGGTTCGGATCGACGGCCGTGGAGACCTGCACCATCGTGCTCCGCGGGCACTGCCGGACGCAGCGCGTGATCGCCTCGACCCTCGACGTCGACGCGCGCGTGCGGCGGATCCCCGGCTCGGGGTACTAGACCAGCGCGAGGCCCAACGCGAACGCGGCGGCCCCGGCGACGACCGGGACGACCAGCAGGACCATCACCGCGCCGAAGCGCGGCGCGCGGTCGACCTGCACCATCCAGGTCGAGAACGTCGTCAGCCCGCCGAGCAGACCGGCGCCGAGCACCAGCGCGGCGTTCGCGGAGCCCGTCGCGACGACGAGGCCGAGCGCGCCCGCGCCGACGACGTTGACGATCGAAGTGGCGGTCGCGGCGCCGCCCGGCAGGCGCGTCTCGAGGAGGCGCGTGCCGGCGACGCGCAGGCCCGCCCCGACGCCGCCCGCGGCGACCGCGGCGATCCACCAGCCGCTCACGTCGCGCGCTCCCCGATCCACCGACCCACCGCGGCGGCGGGGACTCCGAGCCCGATGGTCACCGCGAGGTAGCCGAACGCGTGCAGCGGGTAGCCGTCGCGGAGCTGCTCCACGAATTCGAGCTGCAAGGCGCTGAACGTGGTGAAGGCGCCGAGGAGGCCGGGACCCAGCGCGGCCCAGACGGCGCTCCTCCGGAGGCGATGCGCGTGCAGGCGGGCGAACAGCCAGCCGAGGGCCAGCGCGCCCAGCAGGTTGGCGGCCAGAACGGCCTCGGCGGTGGCCAGCACCTCCTCCAGGCCGAGACGGGCGGCGGTGCCCGCCATACCGCCGATGACCACGACCACGAGCCCGGCCCAGGACGCGTCGGCCGGATCGACCGGTCTCGCGCTCACTGCGCGCGCAGCGGACGCGTCGACACCGGGTCCTCCTCGGCGACGCCCGCGAGGCGGTGGCGCAGGCGCGCCAGCCCATCCGCGCGCACCGTCTCGTCGGGACCGTCGGCCTCGTACACCACGAAGGGATCCAGCACCTCGAGGGCGCAGTACGCGAAGGTGCCGTGCAACACCGGATTGAGCAGGGCGCGCAGGTCCCCGGCCCGACCCTCGGGGCCGTAGTAGCCCGCCTCATCGCCCGCCGTCGTGACGACCGCGAGCGCGCGGCGGCCCTTCAGGGGCCCGTCCTCGAACGGCCGGTCGCCGTACCCCACCCCGCTCGCCAGCACCCGATCGAACCACCCCTTGAGCAGGGCCGGCGGGCCGAACCACCACAGCGGGAAGGCCGTGATGAGGAGATCGCACGCCTGCAGACGCTCGATCTCGCGGGCCACGTCCGGCGCGAACCCGCCACCCGCCGCGGCGCGGGCCTGCGCGGCCATCACCTGCAGCGGCCCGGCGGGCGCCTCCACGACGTCGTGCCAGCCGGCGTCGGGCCGGAACCCCTCCGCGGCGAGGTCGTCGAGTTCGACGTCCCAGCCGGCCTCGGCGAGGACGCCGGCGGCGGTGCGGGCGAGCGAGCCGGTGTAGCTGGCCGGCTCCGGGTGGGCGAGGACGATCAGCGCTCGCATGCCGAGGCGACCTCATCGAATCGCCGGACGACGTCGTACGCGGCATCGTCAACCGGCGCCAACCGCACCATCCGACCGCGTTCCAGCGCCCGGCGCCCGTCCTCGTCATCGGCGAGCGCGGCGAGCGCACCCCGCAGGGCCTCGGCGAGGGCGGGATCGCCATCGACGAGGACGACCGGCGGGCTCGTCGCCGGACCGTAGGTCGCGAGGACGGGGAGCGCGCCGAACGCGGGCTCGTGCACGGACTCCGCCGCGAGCAGCATGGAATCGATCGTCGCGACGTCGGCCTCGCCCGCGAGCAGCGCACGCATGGATCGCACGTGGGCGCCCGTGACCCGGATGTGCGCGACCCGGTCGAGCGGCAATCCGTCTCCGACCGGCAGAACCCAGCCCGACATCGAGTCGCGGCCGTTGATCGCGAGCCGCAGCCCATCGAGGTCCTCGACGACGCGACCGGCGAGATCGGGCCGCCCGAGCAGAAGCGTGCGGTACGCCGGCGCATCGCCCGGCTCATCGACGCCGACCGGAGCCACCAGCGGCTCGACGGGGTACCCCCGATCGCGACAGCGGGCGTACGGCAGCCCGCACAGGAAGAGCAGCGCCGGCGGACCGCCGACGACGGCGTCGAGGTCCGCGAGATCGGTCACGCGCAGGGGTTCGAGCGCGACGCCGGTGCGCTCGCGCACGAGATCGACGACCGCCCCCTGGTAGGCGCACAGCGCCTCGCCGAGGAAGGCGTGCGTCCGCACGGTGCTACTTGCCGCGGCTCGCGTTGCGGCGGCGGACGATCTTGCGGACGCGGTGCGGCCTCGGGGCGGGGCGCTTCTTCGTGGACTTGGCCATTGCGGTCTCCTGCGGAGTGGTCTGCGGCAGCGTACCGGTCGTCAGGCAATCAGGCCGCGGCGGACGAGCTCGGCGCGCACCGTCTCGCGCTCGGCGTCGGTCGCGTTCACCAGCGGCAGACGCAGGTCGCCGACGGCGAAGCCCAGGAGTCCCATCGCGGTCTTGACCGGTATGGGGTTGACCGCGCACGACAGCGCCTCGTACAGCGACTGCAGGCCCTCGTCGATCCGGCGTGCCTCCTCGGCGTCACCGGCGTCGGCGGCCGCCTGGACGGCGAGCATCTCCTCCCCGGCGACGTGGCTCGCAACGCAGATGCCGCCGACCCCGCCGAGCAGCGCGAACGGGAGGACCAGGTCGTCGTTGCCGGCGTAGAGCGCGAGCCGCCCGGCCTCCACGACCTGCCGCGCCTCGTCGAGGTCGGTGACCGCCTGCTTGACCGCGATCACGGTGTCGATCTGCGCGAGCCGATCGAGATCGGCCGGCGACAGATGCAGGACCACCCGCTGCGGGATGTTGTAGAGGATGACCGGGAGATCCCCGGCGGCGTCGGCGATGGCGCGCGTGTGCGCCTCGATGCCGGCGATCGGCGGCTTGTTGTAGTACGGCGTGACCGCGAGGAAGCCCGCGACACCGCGGAAGCGGGCCGCCTGCGCCGTCAGGTGCGCGGAGTGCGCGGTGTCGTTCGATCCGGTGCCGGAGATGACGGGCACGCGGTCGCCGACGGCGCCCGCGACGGCCTCCGTGACGGCCAGCTTCTCCTCGTCGGTGAGCGTCGAGGCCTCGCCCGTCGTACCGTGGACGACCAGACCCTCCGACCCGTGCGCGATCAGATGCTCCGCGAGGCGCACGGCCTCATCGAGGTCGACGGTGCCGTCCACGGCGAACGGCGTCACCATCGCTGTCAGAATCCGCCCGATCGGCGCGCCCATGTCCCAGCTCCTCCTCGCGGTGGCGGCACTGTAGCCGACGCGCAGCGCGATCAGTCCATGACGTGCTCGAGCCCGACCGTGAGGCCAGCCGGCAGCGTGCCGAGGCGCCGGACGGCGAGCAGCACGCCGGGCACGAACGCCTCGCGCCCAGTCGTGACGTGGCGGATCTCGAGCGTCTGCGCCTGGCTGCCGAAGAGGACGCTCTGGTTCGCGACCAGGCCCTCGAGGCGCACGTGCGCGATCTCGGGACGGCGACCGCACGCCGCCTCGACGAGATCCGCCGTACGCCTGGCCGTGCCGCTCGGGGCGTCCTTCTTGGCGACGTGGTGCTCCTCGACGATCGCGCAGTCGGGCAGAACCCGCGCCGCCTCCGCGGCGAAGCGCATCATCAGCACCGCGGTGATCGCGAAATTCGGTGCGAACAGCACGGGGAGCCCGGCCGCGCGGGCGGCGGCGTCGACCCGGGCTGCGCCCTCCCCGCCCATGCCGGTGGTGCCCAGGACGACCGGTACCCCGGCCGCGAGGGCGGCCAGCGTGTGCGGCTCCGCGCACTCGGGGCTCGTGACGTCGACCAGCACGTCGGGCTGCGTGGCATCCAGCGCGACGTCGAGGCTCGGCCAGCCGGAATCGCCCGCCAGGGACCGCGCTATGCGCCCGGCGAGGGTGAGGTCCTCGGCCGCGACGATCGCATCGCAGATGGGGGTTCCGAGCTTGCCGGTCGCGCCGGCCACGAGCACGCGCGTCACACCGCACCTCCCACGGGTTGCCGAAACGCATCCACGGCACCGGCGAACGCGTCGGCGTCGGCGCCGATGCCGGCGATGCTGAGCGCCTCCGGCGCGAAGAGCTCGAAGGCGAGGTCGCGCACGTCGGCGGACGTCACGGCGTCGATGCGGCGCGCGACCTCCTCGTCGGTCATCAGGGGGATGTCCGAGATCAGGCTGCGCCCGAGGCGGCTCATCCGGGCCGCCGTCGAGTCCATCGCGAGCAGGAGCCGCGCCTTCAGGTTCTCCCGCGCGATCTCGATCTCGCCCTCGTGGAAGCGGCCCGCCGCCAGCGCGCGGATCTCGCGACCGGCGACCTCGAGCGCGTCACCCAGGTTCTCCGGCCGCGTCCCGAGCGCGAAGCCGACCTGTCCGGCGTCGTCGAGGTAGCTGACGTGCGAGTAGACGCTGTAGACGAGGCCACGTCGCTCGCGGATCTCCTGCCACAGCCGCGAGGAGGCGCCGCCGCCGAGGATCTGGTCGAGCACGGCCAGCGCGAAGCGCCGATCGTCGGTGCGGGAGATGCCCGGGCCGCCGACGGCCAGGTGGGTCTGCTCCGTGTCTCGCTCGACGAAGCGCACGGCGCCCCGCGCGGCCTCGATCGGCACGCGCACGGGTGCGGCGCCTCGCGGCATCCCGTCGAAGGCCTGCTCGACGGCGTGGACGAGGACGTCGTGGTCGAGATCCCCTGCTGCGGCGATGACCACCTGGTCGGCGGTGTAGTGCCGCGCGTGGTGCGCCGACAGCCGCGGCCGGTCGAGCCCCTCGACGGTCCGCCGGTACCCGGCGATCGGCCGTCCGATCGCCTGATCGGGGAACAGCGCCTCGCCGAGCTCGTCGTGGACGAGGTCGTCGGGGGTGTCGTCGTAGAGCGCGATCTCCTCCAGCACGACCTCGCGCTCCGCGTCGACGTCGTCGAGAGTGGGCTGCGCGACCATCGACCCGATGATGTCCACCGCCTGGGGCAGGTGGACGCCGAGGACGCGGGCGTAGAGCTCGGTCTCCTCTCGGGACGTCGACGCCTGGAGCTCGGCCCCGAAGCGGTCGAACGCCGTCGCGATCGCGAAGGCGTCGTACCGGCCGGTGCCCCGGAACAGCAGATGCTCGAGCAGATGCGACGCGCCCGCGGACACGGCGTCCTCGTCACGGGACCCGACGCGCACCCAGGCGCCGAAGGCCACGCCGTGCACGTCGGGCCGGAGCTCGCTTGCGACCCGAAGGCCGCTCGCGAGCTCCGTCACCTCGACGCCGGGGCGCATCGGCGCCCCGTTACTCCGACCCGCGGCGACGGCGTCCGCCGCGCTCGCGGTCGCCCCGATCGCCACGGCCGTTGTCGTCGCCGCCGCCGTCCGGGAACTGCTCCTTGTAGCGCTCGCCGACCTGCTCCGGGGAGACCACGACGCCGTCCTCGACCTTGCTGACCAGCTTCAGGCCGATGCGGCCGCGGTCGGTGTCGACCTCGGTCACCTCGACGTTGACGAGGTCGCCGCGCGCCAGGACCTGGTCGGCCGACGAGATGCGCGTGCCGGGCGCGATGCGCGACACGTGCAGCAGGCCGTCCGTGCCCTTGCGCAGCTCGACGAACGCGCCGAAGTCGGCGGTCTTGACGACCCGGCGCTCGGCGAACGTATCGCCGACCTGGACCGGGCGCATCATCGACTCGATCTGATCCTTGGCGGCACCCGCCTCGGGGCCGACGCCGTAGATGCGGACGCTGCCGTCCTCCTCGACGTCGATCTGCACGCCGAACTCCTCCTGGAGCCCGCGGATCGTCTCGCCGCCCTTGCCGATCAGGAGGCCGATCTGCTCGGGCAGGATCGACGTCTGCAGGACCTGCGGGGCGTGCTCCGACAGCTGCTCGCGCGGCGTCGCGATCGCGGTCGCCATCGTCTGCAGGATGCTGAGCCGAGCCGTCTTGGCCCGGTCGAGCGCGTCCTTGAGCAGCTCGCGGGTGACCCCGGTGATCTTGATGTCCATCTGGAGGGCGGTGATGCCCTCGGCGGTGCCCGCGACCTTGAAGTCCATGTCGCCGAGATGATCCTCGGCACCCTGGATATCGGTCAGGATGACGAGGCTGTCGCCCTCCTTGATCAGGCCCATCGCGATGCCCGCGACCGGCGCGGAGATCGGCACGCCGGCGTCCATCAGGGCCAGCGTCGAGCCGCAGACCGAGGCCATCGACGAGGAGCCGTTCGACTCCAGGATCTCGGAGACCGCGCGCATGGTGTACGCGAACTCCTCGACCGCCGGCACGACCGGCACCAGGGCGCGCTCGGCGAGCGCGCCGTGGCCGATCTCACGGCGCTTCGGGCCGCGCATGAAGCCGGTCTCGCCCACGCTGAACGGCGGGAAGTTGTAGTGGTGGATGTAGCGCTTCGTCGTCTCCAGGGAGAGGTCGTCGATGCGCTGCTCCTCCTTGATCGTCCCGAGCGTGACGAGGGTCAGCGCCTGCGTCTGGCCGCGGGTGAAGATCGCCGAACCGTGCGTGCGCGGCATGACGCCGGCGGACACGCTGATCGGGCGGATCTCGTTCTCGCCGCGACCGTCGGGGCGGCGCTTGTCCACCGCGATCTTGGTGCGGACGATCTGCTTGTACACGCCGTCGACCGCGCTGCGGACGGCGGCCGCGGTGGCGGCGTCGAGCCCGCTCTCCGCGCCCGACGGGAACGGCAGGCGGATCTCCGCCACGACACGCTCCATCAGGGCCTGGCGCTTCGCGCTCTTGAGCTCCTTCGAGTCCTGCTCCGCGTCGGACAGCGCGCGGATGTCGGCCTCGAACTGCTCCTGCACCGGCGCCTTGACGGCGGCGGCCCGTCGGCGGTCGGCGATGAACCCGAGGGCGAACTTCACCTGCGTCCGGCGGACCATGACGTCCTCGGTCGCGTCCGAGGTGACGGGCGGGCACTCGGCGGCGAACGCCTCGTGCTGCGCGGCCTCGACACCGGCGATGCCCTGCTCGGCGATCTTGCGGTCGAACAGCGCGCCGTGCTTCTGGTCGAGCTCGGCGTCGACGGCGGCGTCGTACCACTTCGGCTTGCCGACCTGGCCGGCGAGATCGATCTGGGCGGCGCAGATGTCCTTGATCACGCTGTGCGCGAGCTCGAGGGCGTCGACGAGGCGATCCTCCGGCACGACGTTCGCCCCGGCCTCGACCATCGTGATGGCCTCGGGCGTGCCGCAGACGATCAGGTCGAGATCGCTGTCGAGCATGTCCGGCATGGCCGGGTTGACGCGCAGCTCGCCGTCGAGCAGGCCGACGCGCACGGCGCCGACCGGGCCGGCGAACGGCAGCGGCGAGATCATCAGCGCGGCGCTGGCGCCGTTCATGGCGAGGATGTCGTGCGAGGTGATCTTGTCGACGCTCAGCACGGTCCCGATGACCTGGACCTCGTTGCGGAAGCCCTTCGGGAACAGCGGCCGGATGGGCCGGTCGATCATGCGCGCGTTGAGCGTGGCCTTCTCAGTGGCCTTGCCCTCGCGCTTGAAGAAGCCGCCGGGGATCTTGCCCGCGGCGTACATCTTCTCCTCCACGTCGACCGTGAGGGGGAAGAAGTCCGCGCCGGGGCGCGCCTCCTGGGCGCCGACGACGGTCGAGAGGACCACCGTGTCGCCGCTCGAGACGACAACCGCCCCGTCCGCCTGCTTGGCCAGCTGCCCGGTCGCGAAGCGGAGGGTGATGTCCCCCGCGGCGACCTCGACGGCGGTCTCAGTGCCGAAAACGTCAGTCATGTGTACGTGTTTCCCTTCTGCTGCCAGCGGCCACGCGTCCACGCGGGCCGCCATCCGCAAATGCTCGGGCGCCCTTAGCGGCGCAGGCCGAGTTCCTTCACGATCGCGCGGTACCGCTCGATGTCCTCACGCTGGAGGTACTGGAGCAGGCGCCGGCGGCGACCGACCATCCGAAGGAGGCCGCGCCGCGAGTGATGGTCGTGCTTGTGGAACCGGAGGTGCTCGGTGAGCTCGTTGATCCGGGTCGTCAGGAGGGCGATCTGGACCTCGGCGGAGCCGGTGTCCTTGTCGTCCTTGCCGTGCTTCTTGATGAGCTCGGTCTTCTGGTCGCTCGTCAGGCCCATGTGGCCGCCTCCCTTGTGCAGTCGCCCGAGGCGCAGCCCCGAGACGATCGTCTCGGCCAGCCGCGGTCCTGGGTCACGGCGGAAGGTACCACCGGGCCGGCCCCACTGCGGCAGCACAGGGTCAGAAGCCGGAGCGAGATCGCTTCACGATCAACCGGTCTCCACCGACCCACAGGGTCAGATGCTTGTGCGAGATCCCGGCCCAATGCGTCGGGTTGGCGTCGACGCTCCTGCCGGGATGTCGCACAAGCGTCTGACCCCTTCTTCGCCGACGCACCCATCCCGAACCGGCGCTCGGAGACACCCGCATCCACGAAGGATCTTCACACCACTCCGGTCTCCACGGCCACCCCTGATCCACCAAGCAAGAAGGGGTCAGACGCCTTTGGGGCATGCGGCGCGAGCCGTCTCGGCTCCGACTCCGCTCCCTGCCGCACGACCCCAAGGGCATCTGACCCTGGGAGCCGGCAGATCAGGCTCGACCGGGATGTTCTGTTCGGTTGGGGGTGGGGAGGG
>JAUMCA010000030.1:21000-30006 GCA_032119475.1 Thermoleophilia bacterium
CCTCCGCACCCCCAACCGATCAGAACGTCTCCATGTAGTGGTCGATCTCCCAGCCGTGCACCTGCGCCTGGTAGGCCTTCCACTCGGCGCGCTTCTCGGAGATGAAGGCGTCCGTGATGTGCTCGCCGAGCGCCGCGGTCAGCACCTTATCGGCGGCGAAGGCGTCGATCGCCAGCGAGAGGTTGTGCGGCAGGCCCTCGATCTTGAGCTTGGCCGACTCCTCCTCGGTGAGGTCGTAGATGTTGCGGTTGACCGGCGCCGGCGGCTTCTTCCCCTTCTTGATGCCGTCGAGGCCCGCGGCGAGCATCACCGCGAACAGCAGGTACGGGTTGGCCGTCGGGTCCGGCGTGCGCAGCTCCGCACGCGTCGAGCTGCCGCGCTTGGCCGGGATGCGGATGGCCGCGGACCGGTTGCCCGGCGACCACGCGATGTAGACCGGCGCCTCGTAGCCCGGCACCAGTCGCTTGTAGGAGTTGACGATCGGGTTGGCGAGCGCCGTGATCCCCGGCAGGTGGTCGAGCAGGCCGGCGATGTAGGCGAGCGCCGTCTCCGACAGCTGCTCCTGCCCCTTGGGGTCGAAGAAGACGTTCTTGCCGCGCTTGGAGAGCGACTGGTTGCAGTGCATGCCGGAGCCGTTGTCGCCGAAGATCGGCTTCGGCATGAACGTCGCATGCATGCCCATCTGGGCCGCGATCGAGCGGACGACGTAGCGGAACGTGATCAGGTTGTCGGCCGTCGACAGGGCGTCGCCATGGCGGAAGCCGATCTCGTGCTGGCCGATCGCGACCTCGTGGTGCGAGGCCTCGACGTGGAAGCCCATCTGGACGATGGTGTCCTCGATCTGGCGGCGGACCGACTCGCCCTTGTCCATCGGACCGGCATCGAAGTAGCCGGCGGTGTCGTGGGGATCGACACGCGGCGTGCCATCGGCGTCGCGGTTGAAGATGAAGAACTCCGCCTCGGGCCCGACGTTCATCTCGTAGCCGAGCGCACGCGCCTCGGCGATCACGTTCTTCAGCGCGACGCGCGGATCGCCCGCGAACGGGGTGCCGTCCGGCTCCGCGACGTCGCAGATGATGCGGGCGACGTTGCCCGAGGCCCCGCCGAGCCAGGGGATCACCTGGAACGTGCTGATGTCCGGGACGAAGTACATGTCGGACTGCTCGATCCGGCGGTAGCCGCGGATCGACGAGCCGTCGAACATCATCTGGTTGTCCAGCGCCTTGTCCAGCTCCTCGATCGGGATCTGGACGTTCTTCAGCTGGCCGTGGAGCTCCGTGAACTGCAGGCGCACGAAGCGCACGTTGTTCGCCTTGCAGGCGGCGAGGAGTTCCTTCTTCGTCATGCGTGCCTCCGGTTCCCGCAGCGCCACCCCACCGGGCACGCCGCGACGGAGAGACGCCACGTCGCGTCGTGGGCGGCGCCATTGCCGTCCACGGGCGGAACGCTAGCACACGCTCCCGGGACCGTCGACCGCGATTGACGGCGGGGCCCGTCGGGCATCATCGGCGCATGTGGGACGCGCTGCTGGCCGCCTGGTTGCTCCGGTGCCCGGAGCGGGACGCGCTGGAGCCGATCGGCCTCGCGGACTTCCGGCGCGTGGTGCGGCTGGATGGTCCCTCCCATCCCCCGGTCCACCGCGTCGCCTACGCCTGCCCCTGCGGGGACCGACACGAGGCTCTGGTGACGGAGCCCGAGCTCGACTGGGATCCCGTCCGCACGCCGCCACCCGTGCACTTCGACCTCCAGCTCGGGCGGGACGACTGGGCCGCCGATGCGCTCGAGGACCGCTGGCTCGCCGCCCTCCGCCGCGACCGGTGGCCGCTTCGCCTCCCGTGTCGCCACCAGGGGTCGGTCCGCGCCGCCTGGCCCTCTCTCGTGCGGGCCGTCGAGCCCGGCTCCGCCGATCAGCTGCTCGTGACCTATCGCTGCGCCGGCTGCGAGCGGGTGGAGGCATCGACGATGCACCGCGCGCAGCTCGTGTTCGCGCCGCCGGCGGCGGCGTAGGTGCCGGAGGCGGGGATCGAACCCGCACGTTGTCGCCAACGCCGGATTTTGAGTCCGGTGCGTCTGCCAGTTCCGCCACTCCGGCGCGGTGCGCCCGAGTCTACCCGGCGGGCGTCGCGACGGGCGTGAACGCGAAACCGCGGTAGTCGTCCTCCACCACCTCGGCGCAGATGTCGGCGTACCTGCCGACGCCGCCGATGTAGGGCAGGAAGACGCGCGGCTTGCCCGGGATGTTCGCGCCCATGTACCAGGACGCGGCCTGCGGGTAGAGCGTGGCGTACGCCTCGTCGTGGACGTGGGCGTCCCACGCCGCCTGCGCGTCCGCGGTCGGCTCGATCACCCCGAGGCCGTCGGCGGCCATGCGCCCGATGCAGTCCTCGACGAACGCGCAGTGCTGCTCGATGCTGGTCATCATGTTGCTCAGCACCGACGGGCTGCCCGGTCCCGTGATGGTGAACAGGTTCGGGAATCCGTGGACCATCAGCCCGAGGTACGAGTGCGGCCCCTCGGCCCATTCCTCCCGCAGCGACGCGCCCTCGCGCCCGCGGATGTCGACCGCCGTCAGCGCCCCGGTCATCGCGTCGAAGCCGGTGGCGAAGATGATGGCGTCGAACGCGCGGTGGTCGTCGCCGATGCGGATGCCGTCCTCGGTGATCTCGTCGATCGCCCGGCCGGCGATGTCGACGAGCTCGACGTTTTCGCGATTGAACGTGGCGTAGTAGTCCGAGTCGACGCAGAGGCGCTTGGTGCCGAGCGGGTGGTCCTTCGGGCACAGGAGCTCGGCGACGGCCGGGTCGTGGACGATCTCCCTGATCTTCCGGTGCACGAACTCGACGGCCGTCCGGTTCGCCTCGGGATCGATCGTGACGTCCTCGAACGCGCTGAGGAACGAGAACGACCCCTCGTGCCAGCGCCGCTCGTACTCGGCCTCGCGCTCCTCGGGCGTGAAGTCGAACGCCTTCCCGGGTGCGAGCGGCCAGATGTCGCCGGTCGCGCCGCGCCGCGCGAGGTCGCGCGTCTCCGGGTAGCGCGCCTTGCGATCCGCCTCCTCGGCGGGATCGAGCGGTCGGTTCCAGGCGGGGATGCTGAAGTTCGGCGTCCGCTGGAACACGGTCAGGTGCGCGGCCTCCTGCGCGACGAGGGGGATCACCTGGATCGCGGACGAGCCGGTGCCGACCACCGCGACCCGCTGGCCGGTGAAGTCGACGCCCTCGTGCGGCCAGTCGGCCGTGTGGTACCAACGGCCCCGGTAGTTCTCGAGCCCGGCGAAGCGGGGCGGATTGGGGACGGAGAGGCAGCCCGTCGCCATGATCAGGAAGCGCGGCCGCAGGGCATCGCCGCCGGCCGTGGCGACGTCCCACCGCTGGGTGGCGTCGTCCCAGGTCGCCGTCGTGACCTCGGTGCCCAGGCGGATGTCGCGGGCCAGGTCGAAGCGCTCGACGACGTGGTGCATGTAGGCGAGGATCTCGGGCTGATCGGCGTAGCGCGCGGACCACGACCACTCCTGCTCGAGGTCGCGGTCGAACGAGTACGAGTACGTCATCGAGACGACGTCGCAGCGGGCACCGGGATAGCGGTTCCAGTACCACGTGCCGCCGACGCTCGGGCCCTTCTCCACGACCTGCACGGTCAGGCCCGTCTGGCGCAGGTGGTGCAGCAGGTGGAGGCCGGAGAACCCTGCCCCGACGATCAGGACGTCCAGTTCATCGCCCACGTTCGCTCCTCCGATGCGCATGTCCGCCGAACGCTATCGCGCCGGGGCCGTCAGGGAGCAGACGGAAGCCGCCCGACCGGTGGCCGGTCGGGCGACTCATGCTCCGCGCTCCCAGTCGAGCAGCGCCCGCCGCATGGCGTTGCGCACGATCGTGACCCCCTCGTCCACGCCCATGCCCGGCTTCGCGAGCACCTGGTCGGCCTCGACCGCCATGGCGACGTGGGCGCTGACGACCGCCGACAGGTCGGTCTCCGCGCACGATCCGCCGATGAAGACGCCCAGCCCGCCTTCGCGGCAGGCGCGGGCGGCGTTGATCGCCTCGGTCAGGCAGCCGAGGTCCGGCATCTTGATCTGGATGAGGTCGACGGCGCCGGCGGCGACGAACCGCGCGACGTCCTCGTCGCCGTTGCAGAACTCGTCCGCCACCAGCAGGACGCCGATACCCCGCTCCCGCAGGCGCGTGCGCAGCGCCGCGAGGATCTCGACGGTATCGGCGGTGCCGGTCCCGAAGCACGGCGCCTCGACGGCGATCGCGAGGCCGTCGGCGGCCCGCTCGACCTCCGCCAGGTAGTCGGCCATGCGCTCCACGTCCATCGCCATGACCTGGCCGAGCATCCCGTACACGTCGAGATGCAGCCGCGGCCGGTAGTCATCGCCGCCGAGGGCCCCGACCCGGGCACGGAGCCAGCGCACGTAGTCGAGGAACCGCGCGCCGTCGGCGCCGAAGGCCTCGAGCGAGTTGAACAGGCCGTGCGGAAGCACCTGCACGCGACGGAGGATCATCTTGTCGGCGTTGGTCCAGCGGTCGTCGCCCGACTGGGCGTAGACCGGGCAGACGCGCGGAGCGGTGACGCCCGTCTCACGGGCGAGCACACGCAGCGGGATGACCCCGTCCGACGCGGCCTCCGCGTTGAGGAGGGCCTGCGAGAGCCCGTAGCGGAGCGCCGTGTGGATCTGCCTCCCGTCGACGCGCAGGGCCTCGACGAGATCCGATCCGGTGCGGAACCCGAGCGGTCCGGCGCCGAGCAGCGCGGCCCGGGCGGCGTCGACCTCATCGGCGACGGCCTCGGCGTCCAGCGGCAGATCGCGCCCGCCGACCCCGGAGTACTGGACCGCGACCGCATCGCCCCAGCCGACCGCGCCGTCCACCGTCTCGATGCGCAGCAGCAGCGCCTGCGCGGCGCTGCGCACCGCGCGGTGCCCCGGCGTGACCGGCTCCCCGAGGTAGGTGAAGCCATCCTTCTCGGCGCCCGCGCGGATCGCCATCAGGTCGTCGGCGTAGAACGCGGCCTCGCCCGGAACGGCGTCGACCCGGGCGATGGCGACGTCGGCCACGTCAGCCCTCCAGCGCGAGCTCGAGCATGCGCTCCATCTCGTCCAGCCCGCGTGACCACGTGGCGGCGTCGGCGAGATCGATCCCGAAGGCGCTCAGCTGCTCACCGGGCGAGGCGGCGCCCCCGGTGGCGAGGAACTCGAGGTACGGACCGACGAACGCATCGCCGTCGTCGCGGTAGAGGGCGTAGAGCGTGAGGCTCGCGAGGTGGGCGAAGGCGTAGGCGTACGTGTAGAAGCGGGTGTTGATGAAGTGCGGGATGTAGCTCCAGCCGCGGCGGTAGCCGTCGGGCAGCACGACGGAGTCGCCGTAGTACGCCTCGTTGCGCGCGAACCAGAAGCCGCTCAGACGGTCGACGGTCAGCGCCTGGCCGGCGGCGCGCGCGCCGTACGCGTCCTGCTCGTAGCGGACCATCATCGTCTGGCGGAAGACGGTGGCGAACCCGGACTCCAGCTCCTGGCGGATCAGCGCCTGGCGGGTGTCGGGATCCGGCTCCTCGGCCAGCATGCGGTCGAAGACGAGCAGCTCGGCGAAGGTGCTCGGGACCTCGCAGAGGGCGAGGGGCGCGTGCATCGACAGGGCGGTCTGGGAGGCGCTCGCGAGCGCGAAGTGCATGCCGTGCCCCAGCTCGTGCGCGACGGTCATCAGGTCGCGCAGCGTGTCGGTGTGGTTGAGCAGGATGAACGGCTGAGCGTCCTGGGCGACGGACGCGCAGAACGCGCCGCCGCGCTTGCCCTGCCGGGGCTCGGCGTCGACGCGGCGCTCGTCGAACACGGCGCGGCTGACGTCCAGGATCGCCGGGGAGAAGCGACCGAACGCGTCCTCCACGATCGACCGCGCCTCGGCGTACGGCATCGACCGGCCCCCGCCGAGCGGGGCGTACTGGTCGGCCAGGTGCAGCCGGTCGAGGCCCATCAGCTCGGCCTTGCGGCGGAACCAGCGCTGTGCCATGCCGTAGCGGGCCTCGATCGCCTCCATCATCGCGTCGACCCAGGCGGGCTCCAGCTCGTTGGAGAGGTGCCGCGGATCGAGCGGCGTCGCGTAGCCGCGCAGGCGATCCTGCACGAGGCGGTCCGCGACGATGCTGTCGTAGCACGAGCTGAGCACGTCGCCGTGCGGCTCGAGGGCGACGTAGAGCGTCTCGAGCGCGCGCAGGCGCACCTCGCGATCGGGCGTGTGGACGTACGAGAGCAACTCGTCGACGGTCTTGTCGACCTCGCCGCTGCCGTCGTCGAACGGCGCGCGGATGTTGGCGACGGTCTGCGCGAACAGGTTCTGCCAGGCCGAGACGAGGGGCTCGCGCTCGGCGAGCATGCGCTCCTGATCGTCCGGCAGGACGTGCGGGCGGAACCGGCGCGACGAACGCAGGTGGTGCCGATCGGCGGCGACCTGGGACGCTGCCATGAGGGGCTCGGCGACCCGATCGTCAAGCGCGATCCACTCGAGGTCGAAGAACCGCAGCGCGTTCTGCGCCCGCA
Organism: Thermoleophilia bacterium; assembly: GCA_032119475.1. Taxonomy (GTDB): domain Bacteria; phylum Actinomycetota; class Thermoleophilia; order Gaiellales; family F1-60-MAGs149; genus F1-60-MAGs149. The sequence goes on from JAUMCA010000030.1 coordinate 27,533, forward strand.
CCATGCCCTGGTCGACGACGGTCTCGAAGTCGCGCGCCTCATCGTCGTTGACGTCCACCGACCGTCGCAGGCCGACGTACGAGCCGACCCGGTGCAGCGCGTTCGAGATCGCAGCGAGCTCACCCAGTGCGGCGGCCAGCCCATCGGCATCGAGCCCGCCGACGCGCCCGCGGTACTGCGCGTCGAACGCCTCGGCGCGCGCGATCGCGTCGTCGAGCAGAGCGTGCGCCGACGGCACGTCGGCGCAGATGGCGGACAGATCCCAGCGAACGCCCTCGGCGTTCGGGCCCGTGGGCGTGATGGCGGTCATGGACGAAGTGTCACCCATGCAGACGCCGATGCGCCAGCAGGAGCGCCAACGCGCTCGAGGCGTCCAGGATCCCGTCGCCGATGCGCGCGAGCGCCTCGTCGAAGTCGAGGACGACGGGCTCGGTCGGCTCCTGCGGACGCGCCGCGGCATCCGGGACGCAGTCCTCGGCCAGGAACATCCATCCCAGCTCGTCCATGCGCCCGGGGCTCGTGTGGAAGCGTCCGAGCAGGGTCAGCCGGTCGCTGCGCAGGAGCGCCTCCTCCCCGAGTTCCCGGCCGGCCGCCGCAGCCGGGTCCTCGTCCGCGTCGATCGCGCCGGCTGGGAGCTCGAGGGTCACCGCGCCGACCGCGTACCGGTACTGCCGGACCAGCACGACGCGACCGTCGGGCAGCAGCGGCACGACCTTGGCGAAGCCGGGCGAGCGCACCATGGCGAAGGTGAAGGCGCGCCCGTCCGCGGTCTCGACGTCGTGCTCCTCGACCCGCACGAGGTCGTCGTGCAGCACGCGCACCGCGCGTGCGGACCAGCCCCCGGACGCCGACGCCATGGGCCGCACTATAGGCTGGAGCACGCCCCGGCTATGCTCGCCGCATGCGCCTCCCGCCCGCGCTCATCGCCCTCGCCGCCGTGGTCGTGGTCGTGGTCGGGGCATCCGCCTACCTGCACCGCACCGCCGTCGACGCCACGGCGACGTCCCGCGCGCCCGCGGAGGAGCAGCCGGCGGAGGGGGGCGTTGCACCGGCCAAGGACGTGCCGCAGCTCGTGCTCCCCGAGCCGCTGCCGGTCCGCAGCGTCGAGGTGCCGATCCTGATGTACCACCGCGTGGCGATCCTCCACGGCGACGAGACCGGCGACGAGCTCGAGCTCACCGTCGACCCGCAGGAGTTCGGGCTGCAGATGGCGTGGCTGAAGGACAACGGCTTCCAGACGATCACCCAGCTGCAGCTCTTCAACGCCCTCATGCAGGGAGCGCCGCTGCCGGAGCGGCCGGTGATGATCACCTTCGACGACGGCTACCGCGGCGTGGCGACCTTCGCCGGGCCGATCATGGCGCGCTACGGGTTCGTCGGCACCGCGTACGTCATCAGCGACCGGATCGCACGCCGACCGAAGGCGGCGCCCTCCTGGATGACGTGGGGCCATCTGCGCGGACTCGAGGCGCTCGGTTGGGACATCGGCTCGCACACCGCCACCCACCGCGCCCTCTCCGAGCTGTCGTCGACGGAGGCCGTGGAGGAGCTCGAGGCGTCCCAGGCCAAGCTCGAGCGGATCCTCGGGCACCCGGTGCAGTGGTTCAGCTATCCCGACGGCGACGTGACGCCGACGGCCGCCGAGCCCGTCGGCGCCGCGGGCTTCGTGCTGGCCGTGACGAGCGCCAGCGGCACCAGCCTGTCCGCGCAGCAGCCGCTCGAGCTGCCGCGCATCCTCGTCACGAACGACACCGGCGTCCGCGGGCTCGCCGCGGCGATCTCCTAGGACCGATCAGCCCGCGGTGAGGGCGTCGACCGTGGGCACGCCGACCCGCGTCGCGCCGGCCGCCAGGAGCGCGCGCACCTCGGCGATGGTCCGCGCGCCGCGCACGGCCTTGACGGCCATGGCGGCACCGACCTCCTCGCGCATCAGCTCGACGTCGAGGACGTCCGGCGCCTCGGGCTGCAGGCCCGACGACGTGACCAGCATGTCCACCTCAGCGGCGGCGACGGCCCGCGCGAGGAGGCGCAGCGTGCGATCGTCGAAGGCGCCGGTCTCGATGACCGCCCGCACCAGCGCCTCCGGGCGCGCCTCGTGCGCCGCGGCGACGCAGCGTCGCAGCTCGTCGCGCACGTGATTGGGATCGCCCGACGCGAAACGGGCCAGATCGCAGACCACCTCGACCTCCGTCGCGCCGTCCTCGAGCGCGCGGGCGCACGCCCGCGCCTTGATCTCCGGCACGTCGGCGCCGAACGGATGGGCGATGAGCGCCACGAGCTTGACGTCGCCGCCCCGCAGGACCTCCGCGGCGTGCTCGACGTGCGTCGGTGGGACGCAGATCGCGGCCACATGGTGCTCGAGCGCCGCTGCGCAGAGGGCAGCGCAGTCCCCTGCCGTCGCCCGCGGGCGCAGCAGCATCAACTCGACCGATTTGGCTCCTTCACCGGGGCGACGCGACATGGGAGGAGCGTAT
>JAUMCA010000030.1:30016-55658 GCA_032119475.1 Thermoleophilia bacterium
GCGTCGCCGACCGGACGGCCGATTTCGACTACGATTCGCGGCTCACGCCGTGAATGAGTTCCGAGACCAGCAGCGCTACGACGCGCATCAGGAGGCCCTCCGCAACTCGCGGCGCGCCAAGCAGCGCGCGGCCGCGCGCACGGCCCAGCGCCGCCGCCGGCTCGTGCTCCTGTCGGTCCTGCTGCTGCCGATCGCCATCGCGGCGTTCGCCTTCACCTGGAGCCGGGCCGGCGACGAACCCGCCACGCGCTCCGCGGAACCGGTTGCGACCGACGCGGCCTCGGTGCCGCAGGCCGTGGCGGCCGTGGGCGGGCACGTGCCGATGCCGGACCACGTGCGCGGCGTCCACGTGACGAGCTACGGCGTCGCCACGCCGAGCCTGTTCGAGCCGATCATCCGCCTGGCGGATCCGAAGGTCGGCATGAACGCGATCCAGATCGACATCAAGGACGAGCGCGGTGAGGTCGCCTTCCAGACGCCCATCCCGCTCGCCCGCGATTCCGGCGCCCATATGAACATCTACGACCCGGTGCCGGTGCTGCGGCGCGCCCATGAGGCGGGGCTCTACGTGATCGGGCGCATCGTGACGTTCCAGGACGGCTACGCGCCGGTGGAGAGGCCGTCCCTCGCCGTGAAGAGCACGAACGGCGGGCTCTGGAAGAACGACATCGGCATCACGTGGCTCGACCCGACGAACGAGGAGTCGTGGGACTACCCCATCCAGCTCGCCGCCTACGCCGCCGAGCTCGGGTTCGACGAGATCATGTTCGACTACGTCCGCTATCCCACCGACGGCGACGCCGCGACGATGAAGTTCAGCGATCCCGGGCGCACGCGCGCCGACACCATCACCGCCTTCCTCAACCGCGCCTCGCGCGAGCTCAAGCCGCGCGGCGTGCGCGTGTCCGCGGCCTTCTTCGGCCTCGCCGCCACGAACGAGCTCGGCATCGGCCAGCATCCGGGCAAGGTCCGCAACGTCCTCGACGCCGTCTACCCGATGATCTACCCGTCCCACTTCACGGACGGGCAGTTCGGCATCGACAAGCCGGGCGACACGCCGGGACCGACGATCGCCGCCGCCCTCGCCGACTGGCGCCGCCGGACGAACGGCGGCACCGTCGAGATCCGCCCGTGGCTGCAGGACTTCACCATGGGCGGCAAGCCGTACGGCACCGCCGAGGTGCGCGAGCAGATCGAGGCCTCGGACCGGGTCGGCGCGGACGGCTGGCTGCTCTGGAACGCCCAGTGCGTGTACTCGCCGGGCGTCTTCGAGGGCACCAACGGCCAGCCGTAGCGGCTAGGGCCCGAGCCGGTCCAGCAGCGCCGGGTCATCGCGCCAGCCGCGCTGGGCACGGACCCGCAGATCGAGCATGACGCGCTCGCCGAGCACGCGCTCGATGGCGGGGCGCGCCGACGACCCGATCGCCTTGATCATCGCGCCGCCGGCGCCGATGACGATGCCCTGCTGCGAGGACGACTCGACGTAGATCGCCGCCTCGATGCGCGCGGCGCGCTTGCGGGACGCCGGCTCGTATTCCTCCACGACGACGGTGAGCGCGTGCGGCACCTCGTCGCGCAGCCGGCGCAGCGCCTGCTCGCGGATCAGCTCTGCGATCTGCAGGCGCACGGGATCCGAGGAGCGGGCGTCCTGGGGGAACAGGGCCGGTCCGGGCGGCGCGAGCCGGACCAGATCGGCGACCAGCGCGTCGACACCCTCCCCGGTCTGCGCCGAGACCGGATGCAGCTCGACGAACGGGCCGAGCGCCGCAGCCGCCTCGATCGCCTGCGCGATCCGCTCCGGCGCCAACCCATCGACCTTGTTGACGACGGTGATCACGGGCCGCCCGGTGCCGAACGCCGCGGCCGCGCTGGCGCGATCGCCGCCGCCGATCGGCTGCGAGGCATCCAGCACGAGCAGCACCACGTCGACGTCCGCCAGCGTCTCGTTGACGCTGTCGGCCATGCGGGCGGTCAGCCCGTCCCGCGGGATCTGGATGCCGGGAAGGTCCGCCAGCACGAGCTGCCAGCCGTCGCCGTGCGCGATGCCGGCGATCCGGCGCCGCGTCGTCTGCGGCCGGCTGGAGGTGATCGTGACGTGATCGCCGACGATCGCGTTGACCAGCGTGCTCTTCCCGACGTTCGGGCGGCCGGCGAGGGCGACGAGGGCGCAGAGATGCTCCACGGACGGAGGGTACGCGACTCGAGCACCCACCACGCCCCTTCGGTACTCTGCTGCGTGGAGTTCATGATGACCGTCTCGCCGACCGCCCGCGACAGCGTCTTCCAGCCCCTGCGGGTCGAGGGCGCGGTCGAGCGGATCGTGCGCCGACTCGGCGAGGCGATCGGCAGCGGCGTGCTGCGTCCCGGTGAGCGGCTCCCGCCGGAGATCGAACTGGCCGAGATGCTCGACGTGGCTCCGATGACGCTGCGCCAGGCGCTCGCCATCCTGCGCGACGCCGGGTACGTCGAGACGCGGCGCGGCCGCGGTGCCGGTTCGTTCGTCGCCGAGGACGTCGCGGGGCCGCTCGCCCACGGCGGCAGCGCTCCCACCGCCGGCGAGTTGGAGGACCTCGTCGACTGGCGGCGGGCCATCAGCGGCGAGGCCGCGTTCCTCGCCGCGGAGCGGCACCATCCGCCTGCGCTCGAGCGCGTCGCGACGGCCGCGGCGGCGACGGAGCACGCGGCGCTCGGCGGCTTCGCCGACTACCGACTCGCCGACAGCGGCTTCCACATCGCCCTCGCCGAGGCGACCGGCAGCCCCCGCATCGTGGCCGCCGAGACGGCACTGCAGGCGGAGCTCGGCGAGATCCTCGCCGCCCTGCCCGGGAAGTGGTCGACGGACGCGCTGCGCTCGTCGACGAGCGGGCACACGCCGATCCTCGCCGCCGTCCTCCAGGGCCGTCCGGAGGCAGCCCGGATCGCGATGCTCGAGCATGTCGAAGCGACCCGCGATTGGATCGTCGGGCTGCATCTCGGACGCCTGCCGCGGTAGCCCTTGCATTTTGAAACCTAATGCGTAGAGTTCGCCGCATGAGCACCGCGGAATCCCCCATCCACGCTCCGGAGCTCCCGTTCTTCGACGTCAACGACCTCGCCTTCTCGATCCGCTCGGAGCCGGTCCGAGCCGCCCGCGAGGCCGGCCCGTACGCGCGCACTCCGTACGGCCTCGCCGTGCTGCGCTACGAGGAGGTCAACCGGCTCGTCAACGACAAGCGGCTGATCCAGGGCAGCGCGCGCTGGGCCGAGCACAACGGCATCGTCGGCGACTGGGGCCGCTGGTGGGCCAACATCGTGCTCAACAAGGAGGGCGCTGAGCACGTGCGCCTGCGCAAGCTCGTGAACCCCGCCTTCTCCTCGCGCCACGTCGCCGACCTCGTGCCGAAGTTCCAGGAGCTGGCCCACGAGCTGATCGACTCCTTCATCGACGACGGGCAGTGCGAGTTCATCACGCAGTTCTCGGAGCCCTACGCGACACGGGTGATCTGCCGGCTGCTCGGCGTCACCGACGAGAACTGGGCCGAGCTCGCGGAGTACTCGGCGCAGATGGGCCTCGCACTGTCGGTCTCCGGCCGCGACCACCTCGACGAGATCCAGCACGGCCTCGACAAGATGGGCGAGTACGCCGACGGGCTGATCGCCACGCGCCGCACCGAGCCGCACGACGACTTCCTGCAGTCGCTCGTCGACGCCAACGAGGACGGCGATCGTCTCAGCGACCTCGAGCTCCGCGACACCGTGATCCTGCTCTTCCAGGGCGGCATCGAGACGACGCGCAACCAGCTCGGCATCGGCATGGACCTGTTCATCCGCCACCCCGACCAGTGGGACCTGCTCGGGCGCCGGCCTGACCTCGCCGCGAACGCGGTCGAGGAGATCATGCGCTGCCGCCCCACCACGACCTGGGTCACGCGCGAGGCCGCGGAGGACTGCGACATCGACGGCATCGTGGTCCCGAAGGGCACGACCGTGCACCTCTTCACCGAGTCGAGCGGCACGGACACGCGGGCGTACCCGGACCCGTCGTTCGACATCGAGCAGCTCGACCGCCCGAAGCACTTCGCCTTCGGGGGCGGCCGCCACTACTGCCTCGGGCACTTCATCGCCCGCGGGGACATGACCGAGGCGCTCGCCCTGCTCGCCCAGCGCCTTCCCGGCATCCGCTACGTCGAGGACCCCGAATGGCTGCCCGATTCCGGCAACACCGGCCCCCAGCGCCAGTTGATCACGTGGGATCGGGAGCGGGCCCGATGACCGACGCCCTCAGCCTGCACCGCGAGGCGAACGCCGCGCAGGCCGACGACGTCGTCGCCCGGGTGGCCGCAGCGGGCGTGGAGTTCATCTACTACCAGTTCGTGACGATCAACGGCCGGGTGATGGCGAAGGTCGTGCCCGCCGCGCACGTCCGGCGAAGCCTCGACAAGGGCGTGCAGTTCCATGGCTCCGCGATCGCCGACGTGGCCGCCGACCGCCACGGCGAGCTGTTCGGCGGCGGCATCTCCGCGCAGGAGTTCGTGGTCATGCCGGACGCCGAGACGTTCCAGCCGCTGCCGTGGGACCCGTCGGTCGGACGGTTCCTCTGCCGCCTCTACCGCCGCGACGACGCCCACCGGGACCCCGGCGCGCCGTTCGGCGCGGATTGCCGCGGCGCGCTGCTGCGGCGCATGGAGTCCTTCGAGGCGGCCACCGGCTACGAGCTGCGCTCGGGCTGCGAGCCCGAGATCACCTGGACGGGAGCGGGCTACGACCCCGTCACCCGCCCGGGCGTGAGCACGGCCTACCACGCCGGCACGCTCGAGCTGTCGAAGCCCATCTACCAGCGCGTCATCCGCTACGCCCAGGCGATGGGCATCGACATGATCGAGGGCGACTACGAGGACGCGGGGCAGATCGAGCTGAACTTCATGTTCGATCGCGCGGACCGCACCGCGGACCGGCTGGTCACGTACCGCCAGATCTGCGTGCAGGTCGCCCGCGAGCTCGGCATCGAGGTGACGTTCATGCCGAAGCCGACGCTCGGCGTGATGGGCAACGGCTGCCACCACAACCTGTCGCTCTGGCGAGACGGCGCGAACGCGTTCGCCGAGCCCGGACGGCGCGAGCTCCACATCACCGACACGGCACGTGCCGCGCTCGGCGGGCTGCTCGACCACGCCGCCGAGTCGATGGCGGTCTACGCGAGCACGGTCAACTCGTACAAGCGCTACTGGGACGCGGGCCAGTTCGCGCCCTCGCGCGTTGACTGGGGCCTCGACGACCGCAGCCGGTCCGTGCGGGTGAGCGCGTCCGGGCGCCTCGAGCTGAAGCTGCCGGACTCGATCGTGAATCCGTACCTGTCGCACCTGATGATCCTCGCCGCCATGGAAGACGGCCTCGCACGGGGTACGGATCCCGGTCCCGCGCCGGAGCCCGGCGTACCGGGGACGGAGCGCTTCGCCGCGCTCCCCCTCACCCTCGGCGACGCCGTCGACGCGCTGGCCGCGTCGACCTTCGCCGAGCACGCGCTGGGGCCGGAGCTGAAGGCGATCTACACCGAGTTCAAGCAGGACGAGTGGGCCCGCTACTGCGGCGCCCTGACCGATTGGGAGTTCGAGATGTACAGGAGCTGGATCCCGTGATGAACCTCGTGCAGGACGGCACGCTCACCCTCGGCTGCGGCGACCTCGACGCGCCACCGCTGTTCGGCCTGATCCAGCCGGACGGCTCAAGGGCCGGCTACGAGCCGGCCGCCGCCGCGCTCGTCGCGGAGCGCATGGGCCTCGCCCTGCGCTGGGTCCCCCTCGAGTGGAGCGACTTCTACCCCGCGCTGCACGCCGGGCGCGTCGATGCGATCTGGTGCGGTCAGGGCATCACGGACCATCGTCGCACCCTGGCCGACTTCTCGACCCCCTACGCGATCTTCAACGAGTCGCTGGTCGTGCGGTCCGACAATCCGGCCAGCGCCCCGGACGAGCTCGCCGGAATGCGGATCGGGGCGATCGCGCAGAGCACGAACATGGCGCTTGCCGAGACGTTTCCGGGCGTCGTCCTGGTGCCGTTCGACGGCGCCACGGATGACGTGTTCAGCGACATGATCCGCGCCACTCGCGACGGCTCGATCGACGGCTTCGTCGACGACGACGTCGTGATGGTGCCGCTCGGCGAGGATCCCGACCTGCGACTGGCGTTCACCGTGGAGACCGGGAACCGCTGGGGCATCGCGGTCCGCCACGGCGATGACGCCCTCCGCACCGCGCTCGACGCGGCGCTCGACGGCCTCATCGCCGACGGCACGCTGCGGGCGACGTGGGAGCGCGAGCTCGCCGGCCTCCCGTGGCCGTTCTGACCGTTAGCCTGGCGTCATGGTCCGCCGTCCGCTGATCGGCCTGACCGCGTTCCGTCGCGATCTCCCCACGTACCTCGGCGACCGCACGGATCTCTACACCCTCGATCCCGCCTACGCGAACGGCGTGCAGCGCGCCGGTGGGATGCCGCTGATCATCCCGCACGGCGACGATCCGGATGCGGTCCTGGACCTGGTCGACGGTCTCGTGCTCACCGGGGGCGGCGACCTCCACCCCGAGCACTACGGCGCCGCCGCGGAGACCGAGCTCGAGGACGCGAACGCCGGCGCGGACGTCTGGGAACTGGCCCTCGCCCGCGGCGCACGCGAGCGCCGCCTCCCCACCCTCGGCATCTGCCGTGGCATGCAGGCCCTCGCCGTCGTCTCCGGCGGCCGCATGGTCCAGGACCTGCAGCCCGACCACGGGCATCCCATCATCGAGAGCACGCCGGCAGCCCTGATGGACAGCCGCCACGATGTCGCGCTCGCCGCGGGTTCGCGCATCGCCGAGGTGATGGGCGCGACGACGCTGCCCGTCAACTCGATCCACCACCAGGCCGTCGTCGACGCGGGCGACCTCGTCGTGACGAGCCGCCTCGGCGACGTCGTCGAGGCGCTGGAGAGCGGCGGCGACTGGGAGATGATCGGAGTGCAGTGGCATCCGGAGAAGATGGCGGAGGTCGAGCAGCAGTCGCTGTTCGGGTTCGTCGTGGCCGCCGCGCAACGGCGCGCGACGGGGAACCCGAACAGCGACCGTCCCACCTGACCCGCCCTCCCCCCGACGGCGGCTACGGGTCAGATCCCTTTGGGGCATCGCCGGGGAACCCCCGCCGAGGTGGAGCGCCGCACCTGCCGGCGATGCACCAAAGGGGTCTGACCCCTTCTTCCGTTCCTCGCTGACAGCAGCCGAGCGTCGACCGTCGGGTTGAGGACTCCTACTTCCGTTCCTCGCCAAGAGCAGCCGAACATCGGCCGTCGGGTTGGGGAACGACTGTCGAAACCCCTTCTTACGCGCACCGTCGTCGGTCGCCGCGAAGCTCCGTCAGGTTGGCGTGCTGAGCCGGGTCGGCCCGGAGCCCCCACACCCCCTCCACCCGGAAGAAGGGGTCAGACGGGTTTGCGCCATGCCGGCTCCGCCGACGCGACACCTGAAACGCGGACTGCCGGCATGGCGCAAACCCATCTGACCCTGGTCGCACGCCCTACAATCGACCTATGAAGCGGATCGTCAACGGCGCCTGCCCTCTCGATTGCCCCGACACGTGCGCGTGGCAGATCGAGGTGGAGGACGGGCGCGCCGTGCGCATGCGCGGTCGACGCGACCACCCGTACACCCGCGGCGCCCTATGCGGGAAGGTCAACCGCTACCTCGAGGCGCTGTACGCGCCCGATCGGCTGACCACGCCTCTGCGCCGCGTCGGCGCCAAGGGCGAGGGCCGCTTCGAGGAGATCGACTGGGACGAGGCGATCGCGCTGGCCGCGGACGGCATCCGCGCGACGATCGATCGCCACGGGCCCGAGGCGGTCATGCCGTACTACTACGCCGGCACGCTCGGCGTGGTCCAGGGATGGTCGCTCGGCCAGCGCCTGTTCGCCCACCTCGGCGCGACCCGCATGTGGGGGACGATCTGCACCGGCGCCGCGTCCGCGGCCACGCGGTCCGTGACCGGCCGCCCGCTCGGGCCGGATCCCGAGGATCTCGTGCACAGCCGCCTCATCATCGTCTGGGGCGGCAACCTCCTCACCTCGAACATGCACCAGTGGCATTTCGTGCAGGAGGCGCGCAACGCCGGCGCGCACGTGGTCTGCATCGATCCGCTTCCGACCGACACCGCATCACGCTGCGACGAGCACGTCCAGCTGCTGCCGGGGACCGACGCCGCCCTCGCGATGGGGTTGATGCGCGTCGTCCTCGACGCCGGCGCGGCGGACGAGGAATGGCTGGGTGCGCACACCGATGGCTGGCCGGCGCTGCGGGAGCGCCTCGGGACGTGGTCGGCGGCGCGCGCCGCCGCGATCTGCGGCATCCCGGAGCACGTCGTCGAGGGACTCGGACGCCGGATCGCGACGACGCGTCCCACCGCGATCCGCACGGGGCTCGGTCTGCAGCGCCACGCGGGCGCGGGGCAGGCGATCCGCACCATCCTCGCCCTCTCGGCGATCGCCGGCGACTACCGGCACGTCGGCGGAGGCGGATCGGTGATGACCGCCGGCCGCTTCGACCCCGTCACCAGCGACCTGGAGGCCCCCGCGGACCTGCCGACGTCGCCGGCGCGGACGATCAACATGTCGCGGCTCGCGGAGGCCGTCACCGAGGCGGACCCGCCGCTGCACGCGCTCGTCGTCTGGGACTCCAATCCCGCCTCGACCGTGCCCGATCAGATCCGCCTCCGTCGCGGCCTGACGCGCGACGACCTGCACCTGACCGTGCTCGAGCAGCGCCTCACCGACACGACGCTGTTCGCCGACGTCGTCCTGCCCGCGACGATGCAGCCGGAGCACTGGGACATCCACCCGTCCTACGGGCACCACTACCTGACGCTGAACACGCCCGCCGTCGATCCGCATCCGGGCTGCCTGACGAACACGGAGATCTTCCGCCGCCTGGCGAGCGCGCTCGGACTCGACCATCCGCGCCTGTTCGACGACGACGAGACGCTGATGCGGCAGTTCATCGACACCGATGGCGCGCGGGCGCGCGGGATCACCCTCGAGCGGCTGCGCGAGGACGGCTACGCCCGCGTCGACGACATCCGCGGGACGGCACCGCACGCCACGGGCGGCTTCGCCACGCCGGACGGTCGCATGCGCCTCGTCGATCCGACCCTCGCGGAGGGCGGCGTCGATCCGGTCCCGGACTACGAGCCGCCGGCCGAGGCCGGCGACCCTGAGCTCGCCGCCCGGTTCCCCCTGCAGCTGATCACCCCGGCGGCCCGTTTCTTCCTCAACTCGACCTTCTCCGACCTTCCGGGCCATCTCGGCATGGTCGGCGAGCCGACCGTGTGGCTCCACGCAGACGACGCCGCTGCCCGCGGGATCGCCGCGGGCGACGTGGTCGAGGTGGCCAACGACCGCGGCGCCTTCCGCGCCCTCGCGGCGGTGCACCCGCAGGCGCGACCGGGCGTCGCCTGGGCCCACAAGGCACACGCCCCCCGCCTGCACGGGGGCACCAACGTCAACGCGACGACGGCGGTCCGCGACGCCGACATGGGCGGCTCCCCGACCTTCCACGACAACCGCGTCGAGGTCGCCCGCGTCGAGGCGGTCTCGCCGCGGATCGCGGACGCCGCGCTCGGCGTCGGCGACTGACGGGAATCCCGGGTTCCCGCCCACGACGCTGAGCGCGAACCTGCGGCAAACTTCGCCTATGCGCCGCTTTGTCCCGCTGATCGTCGCCGCTCTGCTCGTCCTCGTGCCCACGGCCTCCGCCCAGGAGGCCGTGCCCGTCGATCCCAACGCCCCGCCGGTCGAGCCGGCGCCTGATCCGACCGTGCCGCTCGCCGAGCTGCGGCCGACGCCGCTGCGCTCCTACACCGCGCGCCTGGTCACCCAGGCCGGGGTCCACAAGGTGCCCGACGGCGTGCGCAGCAAGGCCCTGAAGCCGTGGATCGCGGGCACCGGAAACCCGGTCGAGCTGCTCGTGCTGGACGCACGGAAATCCGCCGACGGCGAGACGTGGCTGAAGGTGCTGCTGCCGACCCGTCCGAACGGGTCGACCGGCTGGATCCGCGAGTCGCTGACGATCCTCCGCGAGAACCCGACACGCGTGCAGATCTCGCTGCGCTCGGCGACGCTCAAGGTCTTCCGCGGTGGCAAGCTCGTCTTCCGCACGGGCGTGGCCCTCGGCGCGCCCGCGACGCCGACGCCACGGGGTCGCTTCGCGATCTACCAGGAGGTGCGCGAGCCCTCTTGGAGCCCGCTCGGCCCGTGGGCGCTGCACCTGACGGCCCACTCCAACGTCCTGTTCGAGTACGCGGGCGGTCCGGGTCGGGTTGCCATCCACGGCGCCCGCGGGGAGCTCTGGGCGGAGCCGGGGCAGTTCATCTCGCACGGCTGCATCCGCGTGCCGGATCCGCGCGTCTCGAAGGTCACGGGGCTCGTGACGCCCGGCACCCCGGTCGACATCGTCCGCTGATCAGTCCTCGACGAGGATGAGGTGCACGCGGCCCGGGCCGTGCACGCCCACGATCAGCGTCTTCTCGATGTCCGCGCTCCGGCTCGGCCCGGACTGGAGGGCGAACATGCTGCCGACGCCGTCCAGCGTCGGTCCGGTGACGAGCGCGTGCAGGCCGTCGACGACCTGGGCGGCGCGCACGACGCACACGTGCACCGGCGCGATCAGCGCGGCGGCCCGACCCCCATGGCCGGTGGTCACGATCGACCCGGTCGCCGCGACGGCGGCATGGCAGCCGGTCACCGTCGCGTCGAGACCGGCGGCGCGCACGCGGTCCTGCGCCACGTCGGCGTAGGCGACGGCGTCGGGACAGACCTCCCGGATCGCGTCGTGGTGCGGGCCGAGATCGTCGGCCAGGGCCACCGACTGCGCGCCCTCGGCGACCAGCGCGGCCGCCACCGCCTCGGCGACCCCCGCCGGGTCCACGCGGACCACGGTGGTCGCGACGAGCTCCGCCTCCACCTGCAGCCGGTCGAGCCGATCCTCCCCGGGACGGAGCTCGGTCGGCGCGTCCGGGACGGCATCGCGCGCCGGGAGACCCGGGTCGTCACCGCGTGGCGTGGAGCGCACTGCGGCGAGAAAGGAGGCGCGATCGGTCAACGTCGCCGCCAGAGGGGAAGGTCGCGGCCGGCGGTCCAACGCCGCAGGCCCGGGACCTGCCGACGTACGACGTCACCCTGCGCCAGCAGTCCGAGCGCCCCGCGTGCCGCCGCCGTGCTCGTCCGGTACAGCATCGGATGGCTCCACAGGTGGCCCCAGAGGGCGAAGGCCACGCGCTCGCCGAGGGGCGCGGCGCCCTCCTGCACCCGACGCTCCCGCAGGCGCAGCAGCAGGTCGTGCAGCGGGATGCGCACGGGGCAGATGTCATCGCAGGCGCCGCACAGCGTCGTCGCGTGGGAGAGCTCGCCGCCGTCGCGCTGGCCGCGGAACAGCGGCGTCAGCACGGCGCCGATCGGTCCGCCGTACACCCAGCCGTAGGCGTGGCCGCCGACCTGCCGGTAGACCGGGCAGACGTTCTGGCAGGCGCCGCAGCGGATGCAGTGCAGCGCCTCCTCGAACGGCCCGCCGAGCAGCGCGCTGCGGCCGGCGTCCAGCAGGACGACGTGCATGGCGTCCGGTCCGTCCGGCTCCTGCGCGGCGCGCGGACCGCCGAGCACGGACACGTAGGTCGTGATCTGCTGACCTGTGCCGTGCCCCGTGAGGAGCGGGAGCAGCACGCCGAGGTCGCGACGACGCGGCAGCAGCTTCTCGATGCCGACCAGCGCGATGTGGACGCGCGGGAGCGACGTCGTCAGACGCCCGTTCCCCTCGTTGGTGACCATCGCGACCTCGCCGGTCTCCGCGATCAGGAAGTTGCCTCCGCTGATCCCGGCGTCCGCCGTCACGAAGGCGTGGCGAAGCCCCTCGCGGGCGAAGCGGGTGAGCGCCTCGGGATCGTCGGGCAGCTCCTCGCCCGCCATCGCGGAGAACAGGTCGCGCACCTCGCCGCGGGTTCGGTGCAGGATCGGGGCGATCACGTGGCTCGGCCGATCCCCCATGGCCTGCACGACGAACTCACCGAGGTCGGTCTCGACCACGTCGACGCCGATTCCCTCGATGGCGCTGTTGAGCGCGACCTCCTCGGACGCCATCGACTTGGACTTCACCACGCGGCGCACGTCCTCATCGCGGCAGATGCCGGCCACGATCGAGCGCGCCTCGGCGGCATCCGCGGCGTAGTGCACGACGATCCCGCGCTCCTCCGCGCGGTCGATCCACTGCTCGAGGTACGTCGGCAGCTGGGCGATGGCGTGCGCGCGGATGCGCCGGGCCTCGTCGCGCAGGGCCTCGTGGTCGACGCCGGCGAAGCGCTGGTGCAGGGCCGCGGTCGTGTGGTCCGTCGCGTTGGCGATCGCCGTGCGCTGGAAGGGTCGACCGAGGCCCTCGTGCGCCCGTTCGGTGAAGGTGGTGGCGGTCAGCGCGTCATCGTCCGGCGCGTGGGCCGGTGCGGCCCAGCCGGGCGGCAGCGGGCGCCCCAGCGCGTCCTCGACCGGCGCGCTCATGGCAGCGCCTCCGCGAGCACCGTCGCCACGTGCGCCACCCGGACCGGTGAGCCGGTGCGCGACATCCGTCCGCCGAGCTGGAGCAGGCAGCCCGGATCAGCCGACACGAGCAGGTCGATATCGGCGGCCTCCGCGTCGGCGATCTTGCTGTCCGCCATGGCGACGCTGACCTCGGGGTAGCGGCCGCTGAACGTCCCGCCGAATCCGCAGCAGCGCTCGGCGCCGCGGACCTCGACGAGCTCGAGGCCGCTGACGGTCGCGAGCACGGCGCGCGGCTCGTCCCGCAGGCGCAGCTCCCGGAGCATGTGGCAGGAATCGTGGTAGCCGACGCGGACGTCGCTGCGCAGGTCGAGGGCCCGCAGCGCGTCGACGTGATCGGCGAGGTACGCCGACAGCTCGCGCACCCGCCGCGCGATCCGCGCGGCGCCGATCGCGTCGGGGGTGCCGTGGAAGAGCTCGCGCCAGTGCAGCCGGATCATGCTCGCGCAGGAGCCGGAAGGGACGAGGATCGGGGCATCGCCGCCGTCGTCCAGCGCCCGCAGCGTGGCGCGCGCCACCGCCCGCGCAGGGCCGTCGTGGCCGGAGTTGAAGCCCGGCTGTCCGCAGCAGGTCGTACCGCGTCCGCCGTCGACGCGGATTCCCAGTCGCTCGAGCACTCTCGTCGCATCGTCGACCGTGCGACGCGCGACGGTGTCGGCGACGCAGGTCGGGAACAGCCGCACGCCGGTCATGCCGCGCTCCGCTGCGCGTTGGCCCGCGTGATGACCGCGTACCCCTCGGCGATCGCCTCCTCGAGGCCACGAGGCCCGAGGACGTCGCCGACCCGCACCACCCGCGGATCGTCCGCCAGGCGGCTCCACAGGGCGTCCTCCGGTTCGCGCCCCTGCTCGAGGACGATCGTGCCCCAGGCGCCAAGCGGCTCCGTGCGGCCGCTGAAGACGTGCCGGAGGGCGGGGCGCCCGTCCACGACGGCGATCTCGAGGCCGACGCGCACGGCGACGCCGAGGGCGTCGAGGCGCGCGAGGTAGCGGTTGCGCTGGTACTGGTGGATCGCCTCGCCGACCATCGGCCCGGCGACGCAGAGCGTGACCGGGATGTTCCGCTGGGCCAGCGCCTCGGCGACGTCGGGGCCGGTCCAGCCGCCGCCCCAGTCGAGCACGAGCGCCGGTCCGCGCACCTCATGGGGCCGTTCGAGCGCGGTCCAGGCGGACTGCACCCGGTCGCGCCGCCGCCAGGGGACGTCGGGCTGGTGCGGCCGCGCGCCGGTCGCGATGACGACGACGTCGGCTCCCGCGATGTCCCGGCGCGTGGCCGTGCGGTTGAGGCGGAGGTCCACACCGGCAGCCTCGAGATCCCGGTCCGCGTCGGCCCACCACCGCCGCCACGCCTCGCCGTGCGCCGGTGCGCGACCAGCCAGTCGCCACTGCCCGCCGATGTCGTCGGCGCGCTCGATCAGCGTCGTGCGGGAGCCCCCGCGGGCGCAGGCGATCGCGGCGGCGACGCCGGCGGGCCCGGCGCCGATCACGACGGCGCGATCGAAGCGAGCGCGCACCGGACGGCGCGACGCGGTCCGCTCGCGTCCGGTCCGCGGATTGACGACGCACGCGATCGGCACTCCGGCATGGTAGTGACCGATGCAGCCCTGGTTGCAGCCGATGCAGCCGACGACGGTGTCCTCGCGCCCGCGCTCGGCCTTGGCGACGAGGTCCGGATCGGCGATCAGCGCGCGGGTCAGGCCGACCGCGTCCGCGACCCCGAGGTCGACGATGCGCTCGGCGTCGTCGAGGTCGACGACGCGCGTGGTCGCCACCAGCGCGACATCACCCGGCAGCGCCTGGCGCATGTGCCACGCGGGCCGCGCGATCGCGTTCTCCTCCTCCGGCGGCGGCGGGACGATCCAGACGGAGCCCTCGTACGTCGAGGAATCACCCATCGTCGCGCTGACGAAGTCGAGGCCGCCACCGGCGGCGAGCAGGCCCGCGATCTCCGCGCACTCCTCCGGTCCGAAGCCGTCCCAGGAGCGCTCGTCCGCCGCGAGGCGCACGCCGACCGCCATCGCGCCGGCCTCGCTGCGCACGGCGTCGACGACCTCGCGGAGGAAGCGGAGCCGTCCGGCGGCGGTGCCGCCGTACCGATCGGTGCGCCGATTGCGCGCCGGGTGGAGGAACTGCGCGGCCAGGTACGCGTGCGACGCGGAGATCTCGACGCCGTCGATGCCGCCGTCGCGAGCCCGCCGCGTCGAGGTGGCGAACCCCTCGATCAGCGCATCGATCTCGGCGACGGTGAGCGCCCGCGGTTCGACCTTGAAGCGCTGGGTCGGCACGGCGGAGGGCGCCACGGCCGGTGCCCGCGGCGCGGCGGAGATCTGCTCGCGACCTCCGTGGAAGAGCTGGACGAGCACCCGGCCCCCGTGGCGGTGGACGGCGTCCGCGATCGACCGGTACCCCGCCACGACCTCGGGCAGGTACCCGCCCACGGTGTGGGGCGTCAGCAGCCCGCTCGGATGGACCGCGGTCGCCTCCAGGAACACGGCCGCCGCACCCCCACGCGCCCGGGCCTCGTGGTAGGCGACGAGGTCCGCCGTCGGCACGTGGTCGTGCACGAGGCTCGTCTGGTGCGACGTGGAGACGACGCGGTTCCGCAGTTCGAGCCGGCCGAGCCGGGTCGGCGAGAGGAGCGCGGGATACGCGGTCATGCCGGAAGCGTAAAGGGGGGGTACGCGAGGGCCCGCCCACCGGGGTGGACGAGCCCTGGCGTTCCCCCGCTCGTGATTTCGTCGCCGGACCCGGAGCAGCCGATCAGCCGCGGACGATGCGCGCGTCGAGGGCGATCGCCCCGTCGGCGCCCGCCCGCAGCGGATTGATCTCCACTTCGGCGATGGAGGGCTGCGCGATCAGCAGATCCCCAAGTCTGGTGCCGATTTGCGCGACCGCGGCGCAGTCGACGGGTGCGCTGCCGCGCGCACCGGCCAGGAGCGGATACGCCCGCAGCGTCTGCATCAGCGACGCGAGATGACGGAAATCCGTAGGGGCGGGCGCGAGCACGACATCGTCGAGGATCTCCACGAACACGCCGCCCACGCCGATCAGCACGATCGGGCCGAACGCCGGATCGCGCTTGGCGCCCACGACGAGATCCACCCCACCGGCCTCGGCCATGCGCTCGACCCAGACGCCGTCGAGCGTCAGGCCGGTCGTCTGCTCGACGCCCGCGACCATCGCGCGATAGGCGGTCGCGGCGGCCTCCGGCGAGCCGATACCGAGGGCGACGCCACCCGCATCCGTCTTGTGGAGCAACGCGGATGCGACCGCCTTGAGCGCGACGGCGCCGGCGAGATCGGCGGCTGCCGCGGCGGCCTCGTCGGCGCTCGTGACGAGACGCCCGGGCGGGAACTCGATGCCGAGCTCGAGCAGGATCTCGCGCGCCTCCGGATAGGCCGGCGCGTCGCTGAGCGAGCGGACCGGGACGGCGGCCGCGGGAGGCGGCGTGACCACCACCGGGCGCTCCAGCCTCCCCAGCGCCGCGATCGCCTGCTCGATCCGCGGGAACGTCGGCACGCCGAGCTCGCGCAACCGGCGGATCGTGCGGTTGCCGCTCGGCTCCTCCATGGACTGGATGACGACCGGCTTGCCGTGCCGGTCGGCCGCCGCGGCGATCGCCTCGGCCACCTCGACCTCGAGGTCGGCCGACTCGGGGTGGTACGCCCCGTAGCCGCCGAAGTAGCCGCTCATCACGACGGCGTCGACGTCGGCGTCGTCGAGCATCGCGTCGACGAGCCCGTGGAAGTGCCACAGGACGGACGCGTCCGCCCCCGCGAGGTCGACGGGATTCTGGGGCGCGTTGTGCTTGAGCAGCGGTCGCATGCGCTCCTTCGTCGCCGCACCGAGCTCCGCCATCGCGAGTCCGGCCTCCACGACCATGTCGCTCGCGACCACGCCATGACCGCCGCCGTCGGCCACGATCCCGACGCGGCGCCGACCGAGGCCACGGCCGCTGCGCAGGACGGCGACGGCGTCGACGAACTCCCCCGGGGTGTCGACGACGACCGCGCCCGCATCGCGGCACACGGCGCGCAGCACGCGGGACTCGGCGGCCAGGTTCCCCGTGTGGGAGGCGGCGGCATGCGCTCCCGCCGCCGTGCGCCCGGCGCTGAAGAGCACGACCGGCTTGATCGCGGCGGCCTCGCGGACGGCCTCGGCGAACGCGGCGCCGTCGCGCGGGGCCTCGACGTACGCGCCGATCACCTTGGACGGCTCGTGGTGGGCGAAATCGCGGATGAGGTCGGCGAGCGTCAGATCCGCCTGGTTGCCGACGCTGGCGAAGCGCGTCAGCCCGAGACCCTGGTGCTCGAGGATCAGTGCCACCTCGAGCGCCAGATTGCCGCTCTGCGTGGCGAAGGCGAGGTCCCCGGACGGGAACGTGCCGCCGTAGACGTTCAGCCGGCCCCGGTCGTCGTAGAGGCCGAGGCAGTTGGGTCCGAGCATCACGGCCCCGGCCGCGCGCACCTCCTCCACCATCGCGGCCTGGATGGCGGCGCCTTCGGCGCTCGTCTCGCCGAAGCCGGAGGTGATGACGACGATCGCCGTCGCGCCGAGCGCAAGCGCCTCGCTGACCGCCGGCGGCACGCCGGGCGCCGGCACGACGATCACCGCGAGGTCCACCTGCGCGGCGACCTCGGCGACGGCCGTGTGCACCGGGAGACCGTGGATCTCCCCGCCGCGCAGGCTGACGAGATGGACGTCGCGCACGTCGCGCGTGTCGGCGAAGGAGCGGGTGATCCAGCCCCCCCACTTCAGCGGATCGGCGGTCGCCCCGACGAGGAGCACGCTGCGCGGCTCGAACAGCGCGGTCAGGTCGGGTCGGCGCATGCGATCTCCTCGGGATCGACGGCGAGCGTGGCCGGCACGCCCCGCTTGACGAGGGCGTTGGCGATGATGACCCGCTGGATCTCGGACGTCCCCTCCCAGATCCGGTCGACGCGCAGTTCCCGCAGGAGCCGCTCCGCCGCGTTGCGCCGCATGTAACCGCGTCCGCCCCACGTCTGCACAGCCCGATCGGCGCATACCCACGCGCGCTCCGAGGCGAAGAGCTTGGCCATCGAGGCACGCGCGTGCACCAGCTTCGGCGGCGCGCCGTCGTCGTGCATCTGCGCGCACTGCGCGGTCATCAGCCGGGCCGCGACGCAGTCGGCCGCCGAGTCCGCCAGCGGGAACGCCACGCCCTGGAACGCCATGATCGGCTGGCCGAACTGCTCGCGCTCGACGGCCCAGTCGACGGCCTCCTCGAGCAGTCGGCGCATGGCGCCGACGCAGCGGGCGGCGATGTGGATCCGCTCCTCGACGAACCAGGCGTGCTGGCCGGCGTCGCCACGGCCGATCGCCGCGGGGCCGCCGAGCACCGCGGCCTCGCGGACGACGCAATCGAGGCGGTAGGTCGGATGTCCGTCCGGGAACCGGTGCGCGAAGCCCGGGTCGTCGACGATCTCGACGCCGGCGGTCGGGAGGTCCACGAGGAACAGCGTCGGCAGGAGCCGCGAGCCGTCGACGACGTTGGCCATCACGATCAGGAAATCGGCGTGATCGCCGTTGGTCACGAACCACTTCTCGCCCGTCAGCCGAAAGCCACCCGGCACCCGCTCGGCCCGCGCGGCGATCCCCGACGCGTCGGAGCCGGCGTCGCGCTCGGTCACGGCGTAGGCATCCGCCCGCTCGCCGGCGAGCGTCGGGACGAGGTAGCGCGCGATCTGCTCCTCCGTTCCGGCGGACAGCACGTTGTACGCGCCGCCCATCACCCACCAGATGCCGTTCGTCACCCGGCCCAGCTCCTCGTGGACGAGGGCCTGCTCCAACATGGACCAGCCCTGACCGCCGTGGGCCACGGCGTGGTTGCCACCGACCAGCCGCAGCTCACGCGCCAGCCCGCGGATCTCCGCGCGGGTCGGCTCATCCACGCGTCCGTCCGCCATCTCCACGCCCTCCTCGAGCGGGATCAGGGCGTCGGCGAAGCGGCGGGCGCGATCCTGCAGATCCCGCTGGGTCTCGGAGAGCCGCAGGTCCATCAGGAGGCGAGGACGATCAGCCCGTCCAGAGCGACGCCGGCGCCGTCGGCGATGACGAGGGGGTTGACGTCGATCTCGACCACACGGGGATGATCGTGCGCGATCCGCCCGAGCGCCACGACGACGTCGGCGACGACGGCGATCGCCGCATCGTCGAGACGGTGGGCCAGCGGGCCGACCTCGCGGACCAGGCGCTCCGCGTCACCGGCGGCGATCGGCGCCAGCGCCGCTTTGGCGGTGTCGCCGACGGCCTCGGCCCACGAGCCACCCACGCCGACCACCACGACCGGGCCGAAGAGCGGATCCCGCACCAGGCCGCAGAGCACCTCGGCGCCGCCGCGGATCTCCTCGCACACGAGCACCGGCCCGCCGATGCGCTCCGCTGCAGCGCGGGCCCGTTCCGGATCGGTGCAGCCGAGGATGACGCCGCCCAGCTTCTCCTTGTGCGCCGGGCCATCCGCCTTCACGACCACGGTCGCGCCGATCTCGGCGGCCGCCGCGGCGGCCGCCGCAGGATCGGCCGCGCGGATCTCCCGCGGCGCTCCGACGCCGTACCGCCCGAGCACGGCCTTGGCGTCCGCCTCGGCCAGATGGCCATCCGGGCGGTCGAGTTCCGGGCACGCGATCGGATCCGCGGCGGGCGGTGCCTCCGGCACGCGCGGCTGCCAGCGGGCGGCCGCGGCGATGGCGCGGATTCCGGGTCCCGCGCCGATCAACACGGGCACGCCGGCGGCCGCTGCGGCGTGCACGACCTCGTCGGCGGGGTCGGACACCGCCGTGGACAGGATCGCGAGAAACGCGTCCACGCCGTCGCGCGCGGCGTCGGCGAGGGCCGTCGCGGCGCCGAGCGCGTTCTCCCGCTCGGAACTGCTGAAGCGCCAGGACTGGTCGATGTTGATCACGACGCTGTCGACGTCGGTGTGCGCGCCGCAGCGGCGCACGAGATACGGGACGATCTCCTCGGGCTCCGCGAAGGCCCAGTAGTCGATCGGGTTGTGGACGCCGTGGAAGGGGAACGCGGCGTCGATGTCGGCGGCCAGATCGGTCGGCAGCGTCATCAGCGGCATCCCCGCCGCATCCGCGAGATCGGCCACCAATTCGGCCTCGCCGCCGGAGTTGGTCAAGAGGACGGTGCGACCACCCCGCGGACGCCGCGGCACGCCGAGCACCTCGAGGTGCTCGAGCCACTCACCGTAGTCGTCGACGCGGACCGCTCCGTACGCCCGGCAGAGCGCGTCGAAGGCGCGATCGGAGCCGACGATCGCCCCCGTGTGCGCCATCGCGTTGCGCGCCGCGACCTCGCTGCGACCGACCTTCATCACCACGACCGGCTTGCCCGCCTGCGCCGCCCGCTCGAGCGCGGCGCGGAACGCGGCGGGACGCCGCACCGCCTCCAGGAAGAGGCCGATGGCACGGGTGCCCCCGTCGTCGGCGTGGAACGCGAGCCAGTCGGAGGCATCGCGGCTCGTCTCGGACCCGATCGACACGACGCTGCGGAAGCCGACGCGGGGGCCGCACGCGACGACGGCCTCGCCGATCGACCCCGAGCCGACGATGCAGGCCACGCCCCCGGGACGGAACCCGTCGCAGATCGTCCCCATCCAGGCCGACGGGCGCTGCGGCACGGCGATCCCCATGCAGTTGACGCCGACGCAGACGGCGTCCGCTGCGAGCAGGCGCTCCCGCACGGCGGCCCGCGCGATGTCCCCCTCCTCCCCGCCCGCCTCTGCGCCGAGGCCCGGGATCACGAACGTCCGATGCCCGGCGGCCAGCGCCTCGTCGAGGGCCGGCACGATGGTGCGCGGGCCGAGCGCGATGGCGACGACGTCCGGGGCGAACTCGACGTCGGCGATCGACGGCACGCACGCCACCCCGCCGGCGCGCTCACGTGTCGGGTGCACGCCGATCACCTCTCCGCCGTGGGCCGATAGGCTCTCGACGAGGGCCAATCCGGCACCCCGGTCGGAGGCGCCGACGACGACGCTGCGCCGGATGTCGAGGAGGGGCGCGACGTCGGTGCGGAGGAGATCGCTCATGGCTGCGGAGGATGGCAGGTTGCGCACGGCGGCGAGACCGTACCGCGCGCATCCGCCGAACCGCGCACGGCCTCCGTCAGACGTCGCGTCCGACGGCGTCGAGCGCGCGCTCGTAGGCCGCTTCGCCGGGCCGCAGCCAGGTCGCCATCCGGTAGCGGCCCCGCGCCGCGTCTATCTCCCCGACGCCCTGCAGCGCGCGCCCGTGCAGGAAGTACGCGTAGTGGTCGTTCGGCGCGCACTCGATGGCCGCCTCGGCTTCCGGCAGCGCGTCGCGGAAGCGACGTGCGCGCAGGTACGCGATGGCCAGCGCCTCGCGGATCGAGCCCTTGCCTGGCTCGAGGTCCCGGGCCTGCTCGAGCGGCGGGATCGCCGCGAGGTACTCGCCGTCGTCGAGGGCCCGGCGCCCCAGCGCGTAGAGCTCGTACACGCCCATGGACCCGATTGTAGGCCGGGATGATCAGGCCAGCGCGAGCAGGCGGTCGAGCAGCCGATAGGTGATGCCCCAGAGCACCACATCGGCGGCGTCCTCGTGCGGCAGCCGCCACGCCGACACGAGCGTCGGCGCCTCCGGCACCTCCGCCGACACGGCCTCGAGGTCGACGAACGGGGTCCACCAGGCGGCCGCCATCTCGTCCGAGAGGACCAGGGCGACCGGCTCCGCGACGTGGGCGACGTACGCGCTGATCAGGATCGGGAAGGTGCGCGGCTGCAGCGGTTCCAGCGCGCCGATCACCTCGCCGTGCCGCGTCGGATCGAAGCCGACCTCCTCCCGCGTCTCGCGGACGGCGGCGGCCAGCGGATCCGCGTCCCCGGGCTCGACGCCGCCGCCGGGCAGGCCGACGTGACCCGACCACGGATCGCCCGCGCGGGTGGCCCGCCGGCAGAGCAGGATCTCGGCGCCGCGGGCGCCATCGCGCAGGCAGATCATCACGCTGGCGCTCGCCGCCGGCGGCGGTGCGTCGAGGGTGCCCCGCAGCCGGTTGCGCAGGATCTCGATGTCGGGCACGGCGGCCATCGCGGCGAGCCTACCGCCTGCGGCCCGGTACGCTTGCACCATGGAGCGCCTGTGGGCACCGTGGCGGCTGGAGTTCGTGCAGGCCGCCGCGGGACACGACTCGCTCGACTGCGTGTTCTGCTCCGCCCCCGCCCGCGGCGACGACCGCGCGGCGCTGATTCTGCACCGGGGCGAGACCTGCTTCGCGCTCCTGAACCTGTATCCGTACGGCAACGGCCACCTGATGATCGCCCCCTATCGGCATGTCGCCGCTCCCGGCGACCTCGACGCGGCTGAACGCGCGGAGCTGTGGGCCCTGCTCGACCAGGCGCTCGCGGCGCTCGAGCGGGTGATGCAGCCGCACGCGGCGAACGCGGGGATGAACCTCGGCCGTGCCGCCGGCGCCGGCATCGAGGGGCACCTGCACCTGCACGTCGTGCCGCGGTGGGCCGGCGACGTGAACTTCATGCCGGTGCTGGCGGACGTCCGCGTCATGCCGCAGCACCTGGACGAGACATGGCGTCTTCTCCGTGACGCATGGGTACCCTCTGGGGCATGACGCTCGATCCCGCCATCTTCAAGGCCTACGACGTCCGTGGCATCGTCCCGGACCAGTTCGATCCCGACGGGGCCTACCGCATCGCCCGCGCCTACGTCGAGGCCTTCCGCGCGAAGCGCATCGCGATCGGCCACGACATGCGCCTGTCCTCCCCGGACCTCGCGGCGGCCGCCGTGCGCGGCGCGCTCGACGGCGGCGCCGACGTCCAGGTGCTCGGGGAGATCGGCACCGAGATGCTGTATTACGCGGTCGCCGAGGGCGGCCTCGACGGCGGTCTGATCGTCACGGCGTCCCACAACCCCGCCGAGTACAACGGCATGAAGATCGTCCGTGCGGACGCCCAGCCCGTCGGCAGCGCCTCCGGCCTCAACGAGGTCAAGAAGATCGCGCTCGGCGACCCGCTGGTCCCGGTCGCGACGCCGGGCACCGCGACGCCCGTCGACGTGCTGCCCGGCTACGCGGCGAAGATGCTGTCGATCGTCGACGTCGCGGCCCTGCGTCCGCTGACCGTCGTGCTCGACGGGGGCAGCGGCATGGCGGGCACCATGCTCGGCCCGATCCTCGAGCGGCTGCCCATCACCGCGGTGCCGTGCTTCCTCGAGCCGGACGGCGCGTTCCCGGACCATCAGCCGAATCCCCTGCTGGAGGAGAACCGCCAGTTCGTGATCGGCAAGGTCCTCGAGCACCCCGGCGCCCTCGGCATCGCGTGGGACGGCGACGCGGACCGCTGCTTCTTCATCGACGAGGGCGGCCAGTTCGTCCCCGGCGACTTCATCACGGCCCTGCTCGCCGAGGAGGTGCTGCGGCACCACCCCGGCGCGACGATCCTCTACGACGTCCGTGCCTCCCGCGCCGTGCCGGACACGATCGAACGCTGCGGCGGCATCCCCGAGGTGTCGCGCGTCGGGCATGCGTTCATCAAGGTCGCAATCCGCGAGAGCGACGGGATGTTCGCCGGCGAGGTGTCCGGCCACTACTACTTCCGCGAGTTCTACGGCGTCGACACGGGCATTCTCCCGGCCCTCCTCGTGCTCCAGCTGGTCTCGCGCAGCGGCACGACGCTCGAGGCGCTGCTGCGCCCGCTACGCGAGCGCTACTTCATCACCGGCGAGATCAACTCCCCGGTGCCCGACGTCGCCCTGAAGCTGCAGGAGCTGAAGGACCGCTTCGGGGACGGCGCGGCGATCACGCACCTCGACGGCATCTCGATCGACCACCCGACCTGGCGGTTCAACGTGCGCCCGTCGAACACCGAGCCCCTGCTGCGCCTCAACCTCGAGGCGCAGAGCGAGGCGGAGATGGAGGCGCGCCGCGACGAGGTGCTCGGGGTGATCCGCGGATGACCCGTGAGGCCGACGCGATCGCCGCCGTCGAGCGCATCGTCGACGCCGCCGACGAGGCCGACGCGCTGCTGCGCGAGGCCATCGGCGAGCTCGCGGAGCGCTACGCGGCGGGTGTCGGCATCCGGTTCGTCGAGGAGGGCTCGTTCACCGACGGGCCGTGGTCGGGGCCGGGCGGCGCACCGGCGACCGAGATCCCGATCCTCTACGACGGCGACCTCGTCGCCGAGCTCGTGACGAGCGCGACGCTGGACGATGGCGCGCGCGCCGCGTGGGAGCGCGTCGCCGCGCTGCTCAGCCCCTACTGCCTCGTCGGCTGGGACATCGGCGGCGAGGACTGGGAGCCGTAGGTCAGACGCCGGGCGCGCGGGGATGGTCCCGGCGCAGCACCGCCTGATCCAGGATGTCGCGCAGCCGGTGCGGATCGTCCACGCCGCGGAGGGCGAGGTCCGAGTCACCCAGGTCCGACCCCGCGGTGTCGAACTCGATGTCGCCGAAGTTGAGCAGCCGTCCGATCAGCCCCTGGCCCGTGTTGACGTTCTGGATGCGGTCCAGGCTGGCGCTGCGCTCATCACGGCTGACGATGCCGCGCCGGACGACCAGGCGACGGTCCGTGACCGTGTAGTGCAGGTGCAGGCGCTGGATCCAGCCCAGCACGACGACGGCGACGATCCAGACCACGGTGACCGCGAGGAACGGCGCGACCGGGATGTCGAACCAGCGGCTCAGGAGGATGCCCGCGATGAGCGGCAGGAGGCCGATCAGGCCCCACTTCAGGATCAGGGTCACCGACCACTTCCACACCGGCCGTCCCTGCCAGACCAGCGTCTCGCCCTCGAGGATGTCCGCCACGTTCGCTCCCTTCGACCGGTTGAGGGTACCGCAGAGCGACCCTGCGGGAGGTAGGATCGTCGCCATGGCATACGACCAGGTGATCATCGGAAGCGGGCTCGTCGGGGCCTCGACGGCGAACGCGCTCGTGCGGCGCGGTGCGGGACGCGTGCTCCTGCTGGATCGGGGCTCCCCCGGCGGCGGAGACTCCGGACTGACCTTCGGCATGGTGCGCCGGCACTACACGAACCCGGTGCTGATCCGCCTGTCGATGGCGGGCACGGAGACGCTCATGCGCTGGGACGAGGAGATCGGGGTCGGCGCCAGCGGCTACGTCCCGACCGGCTACCTCCTGCCGGTGCCCTCCGAGCTGGAGGACACGTGCCGGACCCAGGTCGCGATCCAGCAGGAGCTCGGCTTGGAGACCGGCTTCCTGGAGCCGGATGCGATCGCCGACGTCGAGCCGCTGATGGCGCTCGACGGCGTCGCCGGGGCCGCCTACGAGCCGGCCGGGGGCGTCTGCGACAGCCGCCTCATGATCGGCTCGTGGATCCTCGACGGCCTCGCCCGCGGACTGGAGCTGCGCCAGAGCGCGCCGGTCCAGTCGATCGTCATGCGCGGGGAGCGCGCGATCGGCGTCCGCCTCGCGGACGGCGAGGAGATCGAGGCCGGCCAGGTCGTCGTGGCCACCGGCGGCTGGACACCGGAGCTGCTCGCACCCGTCTGGGAGGTGCCGATCGACCTGCGTCGCATCCAGGTCGCGATCCTCCGCCAGCCTCCGGGCGCGGTCCCGCCCAGCGCGGTGACCTCGGACGCCGTCTCCAACGTCGTCGTGCGCGCCGCCAGCGGCCGCGACGTCTGGGTGGTCGCCTACCAGGAGGGCACGCCGCCGATCCACGTGCGCGACGACTGCCAGCTGCCGCTCCTGGAGGGCTACGAGGACGCGATCCGCGAGGCGCTGCGCGCCCGCTTCCCGTCGCTCGCCGGCGCGCCGCTGGTCGGCGGCTGGGGCGGCGCGTACGACCACACGCCGGACTGGCACCCGCTCGTCGGACCCGTCCCCGGCACGGAAGGCCTCTGGATCTGCGCCGGCTGGTCCGGCCACGGACTCAAGTCGACGCCCGCGATCGGGCGCTGCCTCGCCGACACCCTGCTCGGCGCCCGACCCGAGGTGGACATCGGCGACCTCGCGCCGGATCGCTTCGCGCGCGGCGTCGAGAACCGCTGCGCGTATGGGCCGGGGGCGCGGGCGTGATGGGGTGGTGAAAAGGGGTGAGGGCCGATAGGAA
>JAUMCA010000031.1:0-16569 GCA_032119475.1 Thermoleophilia bacterium
CAGCAGCGTCGACTTGCCGGCGCCGTTGGCCCCGAGCAGGACGACGGTCTCACCGGGCTCCACGGTGAGGGTCGCCTTGCGCAGTGCGAGCCGCTCCCCGAAGCGCTTCGAGCAGGCCTCGAGCGTTATCCGCGGCGGGTGCATGGGGTGGAGGGTAGGTGAGGGCGGGGTGGCGCGAAGGGGTCAGACCGATATGCGTCACGGCCGGTGCTCGCGCGCACGGTTCGTCGTGCGACGTGTCGCATATCGGTCTGACCCCTTCGCGCCGCTGCAGCCTTGCTGCCAGGCGGCGGAAGCCATGGCGGTGCAACGATTCACTTCTTCGCGTACAGTCCCGCCGTGCTGATCCTGACCGGCCACGACCTGACGCTCCCGGCACTGGTGCGGGCGGCGCGGGAACCCGGGCCGGTGTCGGTCGATCCCGAGGCGCTGGAGCGGATGCGGGCCAACCGCGCCTTCGCCGAGCGGATCGCCGCGCGCGGCGATGACGTCTACGGGCTCACCACGGGCGTCGGGGTGCGCAAGACGCGGTCGGTCGACGCGGACGCGATGGCCGTCTTCAACGCGCGCCTGCGGCGCGAGCACGCGACGGGGCAGGGGCCGCTGCTCGCCGATGATGTCGTCCGCGCCGCCGGGATCCTCCTGCTCAACCAGCTGGCCGCCGGCCGCTCGAACGTACGGCCCGAGATCGCGGAGGCCATCGCCGCTCGGCTGTCGGCCGGCGTGACGCCTGTGGTGCCCCGCTACGGCTCGACCGGCATGGGCGACGTCGTCCCGCTCGCCCATCTCGTCGGCGACCTGCTCGCCGACGTGCCGCTGCTCGCGGGGGAGGCGCTGCCCCTCATCGGCCAGGGCTCCGTCACCACCGCCGAGGTCGCCGTGGCCCTGCACGACGCCGACGTCCTGCTCGCGGTGCTCGTCGTGCTCGCCGCGCTCGACGTCGAGGCGTTCGCCGCCAACCCCTCGCCGTTCCACCCGGCGGCCGGTGAGGTGCGCCCGTACCCCGGCTATCGGCGCGCGCTCTCGGGCCTCGGGCACCTGCTGAGCGGCAGCCGGCTGGCCGACGATCCCCGGCACCTGCAGGCGCCGCTGGCCTTCCGCAACGCGGCCGTCGTCCTCGGCGCCGCCTTCGACGCGCTGGCCTTCTGCAGCCGGCAGGTCGCGATCGAGCTGAACGCCCACCAGCAGAACCCGCTTGCGCTCCCGGAGGAGGACCGGATGCTCCCGGTCGCGAACTTCGACCTCCAGGCGGTGGCGGCGGCGATGGACCTCGCGCGGATCGCGCTGGCGCCGTGCCTGACCGCGCAGTGCGAGCGCTCCATCACGCTGCTGCAGAAGAGCCAGACCGGGCTGACCGACGGTCTCGAGCCGTGGGACGACGACGGGGGTCACGGGCTGTCCGAGATGGCGTGGACGCTGCAGGGCATCGCCGCCGAGGCCCGCCTCCTGATCCAGCCGGTGTCGGCGGAGATCGGCTCCGCGACGCAGGCGGAGGGCATCGAGGACCGCATGACGATGGCGCACGTCGGCGCCCGTCGCCTCGCGGAGATGATCGATCTCGCGTTCCGCATGGGTGCGATCGGGGCCGTGTTCGCCTGCCAGGCGATCGACCTGCGCGGCGTCGACCGGATCGGCCCGGCCCTGGCCCCGTTCCACGCGGCCGTCCGCCGGCTCGTGCCGCCGCTCGTTCCGGGCGACCCGCCGCCCGCGGACCTCGAGCCGCTGATCGCGGCGCTGCGCACCGGATTGCCGGTGTAGGTCGGGGCGGACCCGGTCGTGAATGAAAGGGGTCTGGCCCCTTTCATTCACGACCCTCACCGCACCGGAACCATCAGCCGTTTCGTGAATGAAAGGGGCCAGACCCCTTTCATTCACGCGCGCAGCGCGAGGATCTCCGCCACGCCGTCCGTCGCGCGGTCCTGCGCGGTGGCCGGGTCCGCACCGGCGTCCAGCGCGGCGGCGAACAGCGCCGTGAACATGTCGCCCGCGCCGACGGTGTCGGCCAGCTGCGGCACGCGGCGGGCGGGCACGTGGCGGATGCCGTCGCCGGTCCACAGCTCCGAGCCGGCCTCGCCGCGGGTGACCAGCACGATCGGGACGCCGGCGCGCGCGAGCGCCGCCGCGTCGGTCCCGCCGAGCAGCGCCTCGGCCTCCTCGTCGCTGAACTTCACCGCCGACGCACCGGCCAGCCACGCCGGATCGAGCGGTCCGACCGGGGCGACGACCCCGACCCCGGGCCGTGCGAGGCCCTGAGCGTCGAACACGACGCGGGCGCCGTGGGCGACGAGGGCCTGCAGCGCATCCGGGCCGACGTCGTCCCGCCACTGCGTCCCGACCACCACGGTCGACGCGTCCCGCAGCGGCGACGCCGCCCAGCCCCCGATGTCCTCGCGGGTGAAGGGCGAACCGAGGGCCGTGATCTCATGATCGCGACCGCCGCCCGGATGCAGGGTGAGTCGGCTGACGAAGGTCTCGGCGGCGGGCCCGACCAGGGTGGGCAGTCCGGTCGCCGCGACGTCGGCGTGCAACGCGTCGTCGCCGCCGCGCGTCACCACGACACCGGCCACGCCGGCGGCCTGCAGCGCCCGCGCGGCGAAGACCGGCGCTCCGCCGCAGCGCGTCTCCTCGGTGCCGTCGGGATGCCGGATCTCGTCGCGGACGGTCTGGCCGAGCAGTGCGATCACGGCCGCAACGCCCCCCACGCGAGGTAGGCGTAGGCGCCGAAGGCGATCGCCCAGCCGACGATCGCGAGCGCATCCGTCCCCGTGCTCGCGCAGTTGTACGTGTCGCCCGCGCGGCACAGCGCGTTGGCGAGCAGCCCGTAGCCGCCGACGAGCCCCGCGGCGCCGAAGACGGCGAGGGCGATCCACGTGGGTCCGTGCCCGCGCCCGGGTCCGCGGATGGCCAGCGCCGCTGCCGACACGATCACCGCCGCGAGCAGCGCGAACGCGGCGAGCGACCAGTGGCCGAACGCCATCTGACCGATCAGGACGACGATCGCGGCGGGAAGCACGGCACGCGCGGCGGTGGGGTCGCCGCCACGGGCCAGGAGCACGATGACGGCGATGACGAGCACGGCCGCGACGGCCGACGCGATGAGGAAGAACACCTCCATCGACAGGGAACCGTATACCGGCCGCGCTCTGCCTCCCGTTCGGTGGTAGCCTTCGCGGCGCAAGGAGGTTCGACCCATGCCCTTCGATTTCTCTCTCTGGCAGATCGGTATCGTGCTCGTCATCGGTCTGCTCGTGTTCGGACCCAAGCGCCTTCCCGAGCTCGGTCGCGGGCTCGGGTCCGGTATGCGCGACTTCCGCCGAGGCCTGTCGGGTGAGGCGGAAGAGCCGCAGCAGCCGGTCGTCGTCCAGTCGACCACGCCGGTCGTGGAGACCGCCACCGCCGGTACGGCCGAGCCCGTAGCGGCTGCGGCGCCCGTCGCCGAGCCGGCTGCGGCAGCTGCCGAGGCCCCCGCGGCCGACGCGAAGCCGGCGCAGTAGCGCTTCACCGCCATGCTCGCCGGCATCCGGAGCACGCGACGCCTCGACCATGACGAGGAGGCGCCGCTCACCGACCACCTCGAGGAGCTCCGCAACCGGGTGATCATCAGCCTGGTCGCGCTCGCGGCCGGGTTCATCCTCTCGTTTTGGCAGCACACGCGGATCCTCGCGTTCATGAACGAGCCGCTCCCCTCGAACGTGCCGGAGCCGATCGTCCTGAACGTCGCGGAGCCGTTCATGATCGCGCTGAAGGTGTCGGCGGCCGCCGCCGTGATCCTCTGCCTGCCGATCCTGATCTACCAGATCTACGCGTACGTGATGCCGGCGTTCGATCCGGATCACGACCGCAAGACGTGGCCCTACCTCACGGCCGCCTCGGGGCTGTTCTTCGTCGGGCTCGGGTTCGGCTACTTCCTGATGCTGCCGGCCGCGCTCAACTTCCTGATCAATTTCGACGCCGAGCTCTACAACCGCCAGGTCCAGGCTGGCACCTACTACTCGTTCGTCGTCTTCATCCTGCTCGGCTGCGGCCTCATCTTCCAGCTGCCGACGGGAGTCTTCGTGCTGTCCACGGCCGGGCTCATGACGCCGCAGTTCATGCGCAAGAACCGGCGCATCGCGATCTTCATCATGTCCGTCGTGGCCGCCGCGCTGCCGGGCGGCGATGTCGTGTCGATGATGATGGCGCTCGGCGCGCTGCTCGGCCTCTACGAGGTCTCGATCTACGTCTCCGCGTGGGTCCAGCGCAAACAGGGACGGGAGGCGTCGGACACGGTCGACGAGGGCATCGCCCCCGAACCCGTCGAGGACGTGTGACGCAGGTCTACGCCGCCGACTGGGTGATCCCGGTCGGCACCGAGCCGATCGCCCGCGGCGCCGTCGCGGTCGCCGAGGGCGCGATCACGGCGGTCGGCCCGCGTGAAGCGGTGCTGGCCGATCACCCGGCAGCCTCGCTCGAGGACCTCGGCTGCGCCGTGCTGCTGCCGGCGCTCGTCAACGCGCACACGCACCTCGAGTACGCCGCGTACGGCGGCTTCGGCGATGGCCTGCCGTTCGCGGACTGGCTCGCCGACCACGTCGCCCGCCGGGCGCGCCTCGCCGACGGCGACGCGGAGGCCGCGGCCGCGCTCGGCGCGCTGGCGTGCCTGCAGTCCGGCGTCGGCACGATCGCCGACGCCTCCTACGGGGGCGCCGCGGTCGCCGCCGCGGCCGATGCGGGGCTCCGCGGCGTCGTGTGCCTCGAGGCCTTCGGCGGCCCGGATGCGGACCCCGGTGCGGTCGTGGATCGCCTCGTCGAACGGCTCGATGCGCTCGCGGGACGCACCTCCCCGATCCTCTCCCTCGGCGTCTCGCCGCACAGCCCGTACACCGTCGCGCCCGCCGTGTTCGCCGCCCTCGACGCCCTCGCGCGCGAGCGCGGACTGGTCGTCGTGACGCACGTCGCGGAGTCGCCGGCGGAACTGGAGGCGGTTGCGGCGGGAACCGGCCCGATCGCCGATGCGCTCGCCGGCCTGACCAGCGTCGCCGCCACGGGGCGGCATCCCGTCGATCTCCTGGCCGACGCGGGGCTGCTGCACCCGGGCGTGCTGGCCGTGCACCTGGTGCAGGTCGACGACGCGCAGGCGTCGCGCATCGCCGGCACCGGCGTGGCGGCGGTCCACTGCCCGCGTTCCAACGCGAACCTCGGCTGCGGGATCGCACCGGTCGCGGCGCTGCGCGCGGCGGGCGTGACGGTCGCGATCGGCACGGACTCGCCGGCGTCGGCGGACGACTTCGACCTGTGGGCCGAGCTGCGCGCAGCGGTCCTCCTGGCCCGCAGCCGCGAGCGCCGTGCGGACGCGCTGACCGCCCGCGATGCGATCGCCATGGCCACGGTCGACGGCGCGAGCGCGCTCGGGCTCGCGGGCGCCATCGGCACGCTGGCGCCCGGTCGCCGGGCGGACCTGACGGCAGTCGATCTCGCCGACACGCCGTGGGCGGAGGTCGAGGACCCGTACGTGGCGGCACTGTGGGCCGGGTCTCCGGCGCGCACGCTGCTCACCGTCGTGGACGGTGCCGTGCGCTACCGTAGGGGCGCGGACGACGGGCGTCTCGCGGCCCTCGCCGCGGCGACGAACCCGGGCCGCGCACGAATGATCGGACGCGACGACTGATGGCCTCCAAGCGCAAGAGCACCCGTGCCCAGCGGAGCACCTCCGCCAGCCGGCAGGAGGCGCCCGCCTCGGCGACGCCCACCCTCAACGAGCGGCTGCGCTCGAAGGGCAAGTGGATCTTCCTCTTCCTCGCGATCGTGTTCGCGGTCTCGTTCGTGCTCGCCGGCGTGGGCACCGGCGGCCCCTCGTTCCTCGACCTGCTGAGCCAGAACCAGAGCGCCGAGCCGGTGGAGACGACCTCGACCGACAGCGCGGTCGCGGACGCCCTCGCGGCGGTGGAGAAGGATCCGAAGGACGCGCCGGCGCAGGTCGCGCTCGCCCAGGCCTACGTGAACGCGGGGCAGCTCGAGCAGGCGTCCGAGCCGGCCGCGACGGCCGCGGAGCTCGCGCCGGAGGACGTCGCCGTGCAGACTGCGATCGCCGACGTGCGGCTCGCCCAGGCCGCTGCGCTCCTCCAGAAGGCGCAGGACGCGTACGCCGGTGCCCAGGGCGCCGGCCTGATCGGCGGTCGCCCGGCCGTCCCGGCGACCGTGATCCCCGGGCAGACCCAGGGTGCGACTGCGTTCCAGACCGCGCAGGAGGCGATCGCGAGCGCCCAGTTCTCCGAGGCCTCGACCGCCGCCCAGCCGTTCCAGATCGAGGCCCAGGAGGCCTATCAGGCCGCCGTGGTCGCGCAGGCGGCCGTCACGCGACTCCAGCCGGACGACCCCGCGGCGTGGTTCCGCCTCGGCCAGATCGCCGCGGCCGCGAACGACCCGCAGCAGGCCGTCACCGCGTACCAGCGGTTCATCAAGCTGGCACCCGAGGATCCCCTCACCACGCAGGTGAAGGAGGAGATCGATCGCCTCGAGGAGTCGCTCAACCCGACCGCGACGGGCTAGCGCGAGCCTCGGGTACGATCCGCGCCGCGGGCCGTTAGCTCAGCTGGCAGAGCAGGGGACTCTTAATCCCAAGGTCGTAGGTTCGATCCCTACACGGCCCATCCGCCGCCGCGGGCACGCGCTCAGCGCGAAAGCTCGTGGTAGCGGTCCCGCTGCGGGAGCGCGATCATCGTGACCTCGGTCAGCCCGTCGGAGACCTTCGCGATGTCGATCTTCGTCCAGCCCTGGTGGTCGAACGTGTTGACGTAGAGCGCCCGGTTCGCGCAGTCGACCATCAGCGACCACTCGGTCATCTCCCAGCCGGACTGGCCGCCGCTCTCGCCGGTGCCCGCGGGCGTCAGCACGGAGCCCGGCGGGATGTCGAAGCCGTTGAGGATGTGGCGGGCGTACTCGATGCCCTCCGTCGGGGTGTCGAATGACGGTGCGGAGCGCGCGGCCCAGAACGCGCGGACGAAGCGGTTGGAGGCCAGGAACCCGCCCGGCAGCGCCTGCATGCCGCCGCCGGAGCTCGGCGCCGCGAGCGTCAGGCCGGGCAGCTCGATCGGGGCGGGCGGGGCGGGGGAGAGATACCCGTACTCGGCAAGGTGCGCGAGCTGCATCGGGAACGGCGGCTCGTTGGTGAGCACGGTCGTCGGGTTGTCGTAGAGGTGCAGTCGGCCCTCGGTCCACTCGGCGACGATCGAGTTGCCCGCGGCGTCGTGAATCGCGAAGTGGATCATCGGGACCTGGCCGCCGTAGACGGCGAGGCGCGGGCCGTGGACGAGGACCTCGGCCAGCGCGGCACGGCATGCGGCGACGTCCGCGCAGGTGGTGAGCAGGTAGAGCGGCACCTCGTGGCAGCCGATCGCCCGATCCTGATCGGTCTCCGTGATAATGCCGTAGTCGGCGGAGACGGGGAAGTTGAAGCCCGCGACGACGAGGCCGGCGTCGTTCGCGCCGTCGATCATCATCGGCAGCCCGAGCAGGTTCATGCCGACCGCCGTGTGCGTCGCCGTCCAGGAGCGACCGCCGACCCCGACCTCGCCGGCGAGCCCCGTGCCGGTCAGGCCGACCCCCTCCGGCACGACGATCACCTCGGAGTGCAGCTGGAGCGTGAACTCCATCGTGCGCCCGTAGATGACGTCGCCCTTCGTGCTCGTGAGGGTGAACGAGGTGCACATGGCGGTCTCCTGACCGGTTGGGTGCGGGGCCGGGCGACGCCCGACCCCGCGATGGCGATCAGCGGCTGGCGGCCCAGACCTCGGCGGACGGCAGGTCCGCGAGGGGGCTGAACATGCCGAAGTCGAACTCGTCGAGCGCCTCGCCGGCCTGCACCTTCCTCGGCCAGTCCTGGTTCGCGAGGGCCGACTTGCCCTGGGCGATGATGTCGGCGTCGCCGTTCGCGACGACGGACGCCGCCTTCTCCGGGTCGCCGAGGCCGCCGTTCACGATCACCGGCGCCTTGGAGTACTTGTGCGCGAGGCCGGCCAGGCTGTGGCCGGAGCCGAACACCTCCGCCGTGGCGTCGTGCTCGGTGATGTGGATGAACGCCATGCCGGCCGCGTCGAGCACCGGGAAGATGTCGGCCGCGTCCTGCTCGCCGCCGGCCCACTGGTAGTCGTAGTCGTTGACCTTGCTCTGCGAGAGGCGCAGGCCGATCGGCACGGCGCCGTTCGTGGCGGCGATCGCCTCGCGGATGATCTCCTCGTCAAGGCGGATGCGGTTGCGCGCCTCGCCGCCGTACTCGTCCGTGCGCTGGTTCGTGTACGCGGTCCAGAACTGGTCGAGCAGGTAGCCGTTGGCGCCGTGGATCTCGATCGCGTCGAAGCCGGCGGCGACGGCGCGCACGCACGCGTCGACGAACGACTGCTTGACGGCGACGATCTCGTCGCGGGTGATCTCGCGCGGCATGTCGTACCCGCCCTCGCCACGGTAGAAGGTCAGCATCGTCCCGAGGGGCTGCACGGCCGACGGGGCGATCGCGCCCTCCGGGTAGGCGGCGTTGCGCCCTTGGTTGAGCGCGCCCGCGTGGACGAACTGCATGCAGGCCTTGGCCCCGCCGGCGTGGATCGCGTCGGCGACCTTCGCCCACGCGGCGGTCTGGGCGTCGTCGGTCAGACCCGGCTGGTAGTGGTAGCCCTGCGCGTACTGCTTGTCGACGTAGGTGGCCTCGGTGATGACGAGCGCGAACCCGCCTTCGGCGAAGCCGCGGTAGTAGCGCGCCATCTGGTCGGTCGGGCAGCCGTCCTCGGTGGCGCTGACGCGCGTCATCGGCGCGACCGCCATGCGGTTCTCCAGCTGCAGCGATCCGATGGACGTGGACTGGAACAGGATCGACGTATCCGTCACGGGGCTCTCCTCGATGCTCGGCGGAAGCGGGGCGCGGCATAACCTACCGGAGCCGAGGGTATCGGGGCGGCCGTAGGGGATCAGGCGTCGGGTGCGAGGAGGTCGCGCACGCCGCGGCGCAGGCGCGCGGGGGACAGCGTCGCCGCGCAGGCCACGAAGACCGCCGCGCAGAGCGGGAACACGGCGAGGACGATGTCGAAGTCCCCCGTCAGGTCGCGGACGCCGCCGAGGGCGGCGGGGGCCACGGCCGTGGCGATGTAGCCGATGAACAGCATCATGCCGGCCACGGCGCCGACGTCGACCGGGCGATCGGCGACGTCGAGCGGCAGGCTCATCGTGAGGGTGAACATCGCGCCGTTCGCCACGCCGACCAGGAAGATCCAGGCGAGGGCGCCGCCGGGGGCGATCGCGAGCAGCGCCGTCGCGACGACCATCACGCAGGATGCGGCGACGAGCCCCTGCCGGCGGGTTATCCGCTCGCCGATGAACCCGATCGCGATCGTGCTCGGCACGGTGCCCACGTTGAAGGCCGCGGCGAGCCAGCCGGTGTCGGCCTGCGACCAGCCGAGTTCCACGTAGGCGGCCGGCACCCACGCGGTGATGCCGTAGTAGACGACGCCCATCAGGGTAAACATCGCGACGAAGACCCAGACGATCCCGCTGCGCAACGGGAAGCGCGGCAGGACCCCAGCCGGGCGGCTCCGGGCCGCGGAGCGCGTCAGGGTCAGCCATGCGATGACGGCGATGGCGGCCGACAGGGAGAACGCGAACAGCGAGAACCGCCACCCGTCGAACGCCACGGCGATCGGGACGGCGATGATCGCGGCGATGGCCGACCCGACCTGGATGCCGGCGGTGTAGACGCTGGTCAGGAGGAGCGGGTGGTCGGCGAAGCGCTCCTTCACGGCGACGACCATGAGCGCGTTGCCGAGGCCCATGCCCACGCCGATCAGCAGCGAGCACGCGAGGACGCCGAACGCGCCGGGCGCGATGCTGCGGGCGAGCCCCGCGAGCGCGATCAGGCCGATCGCCACGCTGACGGCGTGGACCGCGCCGATGCGGCCGGCGAGCACGGGTGCGACGGGGGCGAAGATGCCCATGCAGAGCACCGGGATGGTGATCAGCAGCCCCGCGACGGCGTAGGAGATCCCGAGCGACTCCTGGATGTCCGGGATCAGCGGTCCCAGGCCGACCACCTGCGGGCGCAGGGTCAGCGAGGCGAGCAGCAGGCCGATCAGGAGCGGCATCCGGGGACCGATGGCCCGCGCCGCGCCGCCCCCGCTGTGGCCCGTCATCGCTACGGGACGATGGTCGCGCCGCTCGCGAGCAGCGCGCGGAAGCGCTCGATCGTCTCCGCCACGCCCTCGGCGAGGGGGTAGCGCGGGATCGTGCCGACCACGCGATCGAACTCGCGGGTATCGACGGACGGGGGGAACGGCAGCTGGATGTCGTCCATGTCGATCACGGCGTCGGGGACGACGGCGTGGATGGCGTCGACGATGTCCTGCATCGACACCTCGTCGCCGGGGAGGTTGACGACCGTCGCGCCGTCGTAGGGCATCCGCGCCGCCGCGATGAAGGCCCGGGCGGCGTCGCGGCCGTGCTGGTAGACGGCCCGTCCGCCGTAGGAGATGCGGTACGGCTCGCCGGTCGCAGCCGCGAGCATGGCCATGTTGGGCGAGGACGTCACGCCCTGGTCCCGGCCGACGCCGTAGACGACGTAGGGGCGCAGGCCGATCGACGACAGGCCGCGGTCGGCGTGGTAGACGGCGGCGGTCTCCTCGTTGGCGCGCTTGTAGACGCCGTAGAGGGTGTGCGGCTTGCCCTGCGGATCCGCGGCCGCCACGCCATCGACGGTCGGCTCGTCCTCGCCCCCGTAGGCCGCCACCGAGCTGGCGTAGGCGAACGTGGCGTCGGGCAGGTGCTCGGCCGCGGCCTCCAGCAGGGCGACCGTGCCGACGACGTTCACGCGGGCCCCGCCGACCGGGTCCGCCTTGCAGAACGGCACCTGCAGCGCGGCGAGGTGGACGACGTGCGTCGGCCGGTGCTCGGCGAAGCAGGCGCGCACGGCGTCGGCGTCGGTGATGTCGAGCGAGACGCGGGTCAGGCCCGCGGGGTCATCGCCGACGAGGTTCCGCAGGCGATGGTCGCTGGCACCCAGATCCGCGATGACGACCTCGTCGCCCTGGGCGAGCAGTTCATGGGCCGTCCACGCGCCGATGCAGCCGAGCCCGCCTGTGACGAGAAACCGATCTGCCATGGCGCGGAGCATGGCACACCCGCGCGCGGCAACTCGTGGAGCGATTTCAGGTCGGCCGTGGATGCGCCATCGACCAGATGGTGAAGGGGGGGCGTGACGTCCCAGGCTGACGAAGTGCCCCACTACGCCTGTACCGGTACCATGCGCGGCCATGGGGAGCACGGCTACACGGCAGATCGACCGCGGGCATCTACGCACGCTGCTGGACCGCGAGCGCGCGACGTTCGCGGACAACCACGCACGCTCCCGCGCACTGGCGAGCGACGCGGCGGCCCACCTGATCGGCGGGGTGCCGATGCAGTGGATGCAGCTGTGGGTCGGCGGGCACCCCGTGTTCTTCGAGCGTGCGAAGGGCAATCGCATCGTCGACGTCGACGGCAACGAGCTCGTCGACTTCTGCCTCGGCGACACGGGCGCGATGGCCGGCCACTCGCCGGACGCGACGGTCGCCGCCGTCCAGCGGCGCGTGGGCGAGCTCGGCGGCGTCACCACGATGCTGCCGACCGACGACGCGATCTGGGTGGCCGGTGACCTCGCGCGCCGCTTCGGGTTGCCGAAGTGGACGTTCTCGCTGACCGCCACGGACGCCAACCGATGGGTGCTGCGCACCTGCCGTCAGCTGACCGGCCGGTCCAAGGTCCTGGTCTTCAACTACTGCTACCACGGCTCCGTCGACGAGACGATCCTGGCCCTCCACGACGGCGTGCCGGCGGCGAAGCCCGGCAACGTCGGCCCAGCGGTCGACCCGACGACCACGACCCGCATCGTCGAGTTCAACGACCTCGCGGCGCTGGAGCGGGAGCTCGCCCACGGGGACGTCGCCTGCGTCCTGGCGGAGCCCGCCCTGACGAACATGGGGATCGTGCTCCCCGACCCGGGCTACTGGGAGGAGGCCACGCGCCTCATCCGCGCAGCCGGCTCGCTGCTCGTCATCGACGAGACCCACACCTTCTCGAACGGCCCCGGCGGCTGCACCCGCGCGTGGGGGCTCGACCCGGACATCGTGGTGATCGGCAAGAGCATCGCCGGCGGCGTGCCGATCGGGGCGTACGGCGTATCGGCCGACATCGACGCGCGCATCCGCGCCGACGAGCGCG
The DNA here is from genome assembly GCA_032119475.1 of Thermoleophilia bacterium. Taxonomy (GTDB): domain Bacteria; phylum Actinomycetota; class Thermoleophilia; order Gaiellales; family F1-60-MAGs149; genus F1-60-MAGs149. The sequence goes on from JAUMCA010000031.1 coordinate 12,214, forward strand.
GCGACTACGTCGACACGGGCGGCGTCGGCGGCACCCTCGCCGGCAACGCGCTGTCCTTGGCCGCGGCCCGCGCGACGCTCGAGCACGTTCTCACCGACGAGGCGTTCGGCCGCATGCTGGCGCTCGGCGAGCAGATGCTCGACGGCATGCGCGACGTCATCGAGCGCCACGGTGCACCGTGGGTCGTCGAGGGCATGGGCGCGCGCGCCGAGTTCCGCTTCACGCCGACGATGCCGCGCAACGGCGGCGAGTCGCACGACGCGCATGACGACGAGGTGGAGGAGTGGCTGCACCTCGTCACGCTCAACCGCGGCGTCCTGATCACGCCCTTCCACAACATGTGCCTGGTCTGCCCGGCGACCTCCTCCGAGGACGTCGATCGCCTGATCGAGGTGCTCGACACCGCCACCGGGGAGCTGATGGGATGACCGCGTGCGACGTCCGCCTCGAGGAGGTCAGCAAGCACTACGGCGACGTGGTCGCCGTCGACGGGATCTCGCTGGAGATCCCGCGGGGCAGCTTCTTCGCCATGCTCGGGCCGTCCGGCTGCGGCAAGACCACGACGCTGCGGATGATCGGCGGCTTCGAGGTGCCGACGGCCGGGCGCGTGCTGCTCGGCGACCAGGACGTGTCGCAGCTGCCCCCGTACAAGCGCGACGTCAACACCGTCTTCCAGAGCTACGCGCTGTTCCCGCACCTCTCGATCGCCGACAACGTCGGCTTCGGTCTGCGGGAGAAGGGCGTCGACAAGGCCGAGCGGAACCGCCGCGTCGGCGAGGCCCTCGAGCTCGTCGACCTCGCCGGCTACGAGCGCCGCAAGCCGCGGCAGCTGTCCGGCGGCCAGCAGCAGCGCGTCGCGGTCGCCCGGGCCCTGATCAACCGCCCGCGGGTGCTGCTCCTCGACGAGCCGCTCGGCGCCCTCGACCTGAAGCTGCGCCGCCAGATGCAGCTCGAGCTGAAGCGGATCCAGCAGGACGTCGGCGTCACGTTCGTCCACGTCACGCACGATCAGGAGGAGGCCATGACCATGGCCGACCAGATCGCCGTGATGACGGATGGCCGCATCGACCAGCTCGGGGCGCCGACCGACCTGTACGAGCACCCCGCCACCGCCTTCGTCGCCGGGTTCCTCGGCGTCTCGAACCTCGTCGCGGGCACCGTCGACGGCGATGGCGTGGCCATGGCCGGGGGCATCCGCGTCCGCGCGCGGGCCGACGCCCTGCGGGGGCGCAGCGGCGCCGTGCGGGTCGGCTTCCGCCCGGAGAAGGTGGCGCTCGCGCCTGCCGGCTCCGAGTCGGGTGCCGCGAACGCCCTGCGGGGCGTGGTCAAGGAGTACGCCTACGTGGGCGTCGCAACCCAGTACGTCGTGGACACCCCTGCGGGGGAGGTCCAGGTCTTCCATCAGAACGCAACGCCGGGCGTCCACGTCGCCGCGCCCGGCACCGAGGTCACGCTGACCTGGGATCCCGAGGCGACCTTCGTCGTGGAGGCTTAACGCATGTCCCTGTCCCGCCGAAATCTGCTGCTGCGCGGTGCCATCGGCGCCGCCGGCGCCGCGTCCCTGTCCGCCGTCCTCGCCGCCTGCGGCGGCGGTGGCGGCATCGAGGGCCAGTCGGCCTCGTCCGCCGAGGAGGGCGCTGCGGCATCCGTCGACCGCACGCTCGCCGACAAGTTCGTCCTGTCGAACTGGCCGCTGTACATCGACATGGACGACGAGACGAAGAAGTCGCCGACCCTCGAGGGCTTCACCGCGGAGACCGGCGTCCCGGTCGAGTACATCGAGGACATCAACTCCAACGAGGAGTTCTTCGGCATCGTCCAGGGCCCGCTGTCGCAGGGCCAGTTCGTGCGCGACATGGCGATCCCGACCGGGTACCTCGTCGTCCAGCTCAAGGACCTCGGCTACCTCGAGAAGTTCGACCTCGAGTCGATCCCGAACCTGGCCGGCGTGACCGCCCAGGCGCCGGAGTGGAACCCGGGCTTCGAGTGGGGCGTCCCGTGGCAGTCGTACATGACCGGCATCGCCTACAACGAGTCGAAGATCAAGGGCATCGACTCGTTCGAGCAGCTGCTGACCGATCCGGCGCTGAAGGGCAAGGTGACGATGCTCAACTCGATGAACGACACGATGGGCGTGGCCCTCCAGGCGAACGGCTACAGCTCGTCGAAGATCGTCGAGGCCGAGTTCGACGAGACGCTCGAGCAGCTGCAGAAGGCCGTGCAGGACGGGCAGATCCGGCAGTTCACCGGCAACGACTACACCGGGCCGCTCGACAAGGGCGATCTCTTCGCGTGCCTCGCGTGGTCGGGTGACGTGATCCAGCTCCAGGTCGACAACCCGAGCCTGAAGTTCACCATCCCGGAGACGGGTGGCGGCATCGCCACCGACTACATGTGCATCCTGAAGGGCGGCAACGTCTACACGTCGAGCGTGTTCGCGAACTACGTGCTCGACCCGAAGGCCGCGGCGCAGCTGTCCTTGTACGTGAACTACATCTCGCCCGTCGCCGCCTCGAAGGCCGAGGCGGAGAGCATCGATCCCGCCGTGGCGACGAACCAGCTGATCTACCCGGACGAGGCCACGCTGTCGAAGCTCCAGGAGTTCGACCCGCTGGTCGTCAACGACCCGGCGTACAAGGAGAAGTTCCAGGCGCTGGTCGGCGCCTGATCCCCGATGGGGTACCTGCGGCGGCATCCACGGGCGGTTCCGTATGTCCTGATCGCCCCCGGGCTGATCTGGCTCGCGGTGCTGTTCGTGGTGCCGCTGTACTACCTCCTCACGACGTCGCTGCAGACCGGCGACATCATGTCCGGCTTCCAGATGACCTGGGCGTGGTCGAACTACGCCGAGATGGCCGAGCAGTACCGGCCGCAGTTCGTGCGGAGCATCCAGTACGCCGCCCTGGCGACGATCGCCGCGCTCGTCATCGCGTACCCGATCGTCTACTTCATCGCGCGGCGCGGCGGCCAGTGGAAGTCGCTCCTCCTCGTCCTCCTCGTCGCACCGTTCTTCGTCACCTACCTGATCCGCACGCTCGCCTGGCAGACGATCCTCGCGGACGAGGGAATCGTCGTCGAGACGATGCGGAACGTCGGCCTCCTCGGTGAGGACGGCCGCCTCCTCGCGACCTCGTTCGCCGTCGTCGCGGGCATCACGTACAACTACTTCCCGTTCATGGCGCTGCCGATCTACGTGGCGCTGGAGCAGCTGGACGGTCGCCTGCTCGAGGCGAGCGCCGACCTCTACGCGAACCCGATCAAGGGCTTCCTGCGGATCACGCTGCCGATCTCGCTCCCCGGCGTCTTCGCGGGCACGCTGACGACGTTCATCCCCGCGATGGGCGACTTCGTCAACGCGCAGCTGCTCGGGACGCCGAAGCAGTACATGATCGGCAACGTCATCCAGTCGAAGTTCCTCGTGATCATCGACTACCCGTTGGCCGCCGCGGGCGCGGTGATCCTGATGGTCACGATCCTGATCGGCGTGGCGCTGTACGCCCGCGCCCTCGGCACGGAGCGGCTGACCGGATGAGCGGCACTGCCGTCGGGCGCTTCGTCGGGCGCCACCTCCTGACCGCGGTGGCGATCCTCGGCTTCACCTACATCCTGCTTCCGATCGCCGTGGTCGCGCTGTTCTCGTTCAACGATCCGTCCGGCCGCTACAACTACACGTGGCAGGGCTTCACGCTGCAGTACTGGCAGGACGCCTTCGCGATCCCGGCGCTGACGAACGCGCTCGTCACGAGCATCCAGATCGCCATCGTCGCGAGCATCATCTCGACGGTGCTCGGCACCCTCATCGCCCTCGCCCTCGTCCGGCACTTCTTCCGGGGACGCGGGTCCACGAACCTGATGATCTTCCTGCCGATGTCGACGCCGGAGATCGTGATGGGCGCGTCGCTCCTGGCGCTGTTCCTCAACCTCGGCGTCGCGACGGGGTGGGTCACGATCCTGCTCGCGCACGTGACGTTCTGCGTCTCGTTCACCGTGGTCACCGTCAAGGCCCGCCTCGTCGGCTTCGACCGGCGGCTGGAGGAGGCGGCGATGGACCTCGGCGCGAACGAGGTCAGGACGTTCGCCCGCATCACCTTTCCGCTGATCCTGCCCGGCGTGGGCGCGGCGGCGCTGCTCGCCTTCGCGCTGTCGCTCGACGACTTCGTGATCACGAACTTCACGCACGGCACCGTCGTCACGTTCCCGCTCTTCATCTGGGGCGCCGCCCGCGTCGGCGTGCCGCCTCAGGTCAACGTGATCGGCACGCTGATCTTCCTGATCGCGGTCGGCATCATGGCCGTCGGCGTGCTGATCGGCGTGATCCGCGCCCGCCGTGATCGCGCGATGGCGGCGGCGGAGCCG
>JAUMCA010000032.1:0-1009 GCA_032119475.1 Thermoleophilia bacterium
GCGGCCGTCGCCGTCCACGTCCCCGACCGCCACGCCGAAGCTCCAGCGCGTGTGCCGCACGCCCATGCCGGCAGTCACGTCGCGAAAGCGCAGGCCGCCGAGGTTCTCGTAGAGCCGCGCGCCGGGGCCGTGCTCGGGGTCCTCGAGCGTCGCGCCGTTGGGGAAGAACAGGTCGCGGTCGCCGTCGCCGTCGAAGTCGATGAGCGCGATGCCGCCGCCCTTCACCTCCAGGATCGCGGTGGAGGGCATGCTGCCGCTGGTGAGCACGAGGTCGATGCCGCTGGAGGCGGTGACGTCCTCGAAGCGGATCGGGGACGGAACGGTGTCCGCGACGGCCTGCGCCGTGATCACGGCCATGGCCAGCGCCGCCGAGGTCGCGATGCGGGCGAGCGGTCGCGCGCGGACGGTGCTCACGGCATTGCCTTCCCGGGCGCCGCGGCGATCCGCGCAAGCGCCGCCTGCTGCTGCGAGCGGGCTGCGGAGGCCTCCGCGGCCTTCCCCTGCCGGTCGAGGACGCGCGCGAGCTTCGCCCATGCCTCATGGTGGTCGGGCCAGAGCTCGACGGCGGCGCGCGCATCGCGCTCGGCCGACTCAAGGTCGCCGCGGCGCAGCGCGACGTCGCCGAGCCGCGCGAGGCACTTGGCGCGCTCACGCGCGGTACCTGCGGCAGCGTCGCCTGCGGCGCGCTGGAGCAGCTCGAGCGCGCGGCGGAACCGGTGCTCGGCCTCGTCGAGCTCGTCCCGGTCGAAGGCGATCAGTCCAAGCGCGAACTGCGAGTCGTCGTACCCCGGGAACGCGGCGGCGTGCGCCTCGAACGCCCGGTGCGCACCCGCGAGGTCGCCGAGGTAATAGCGACACCAGCCGAGGTAGTGCGGCACGTGCGGCGCCTCGGGAAACTCGCTGTCCGGCGCAGCCTCGGCGCGTTCCAGGAACGCCAGCGCCTCGGCATGGCGCTTCTGCTTGTGGAACGAGAGCCCGACGTAGAACGCCGCCCGGGCACTCCCGGGCT
>JAUMCA010000032.1:1019-9122 GCA_032119475.1 Thermoleophilia bacterium
GCTGCGCGTCCGCCCAGCGCCGGGCCATCCGCCCGGCTGCCTCGAAGTCGCCCGCGAGGAGCGCCTCCCGGACGCCGGCCGCCGCGTCAGGCGGTGGTTGCGCAGACCGGGCCCCCACCGCACCGGGGGCCGCCAGGGCCGACGCCACCGCCCACGTCGCGCAGGCCACGCATGAGAATCGCGCAAATCCTGCCACTACACCCGAGTATAGGCATGGTTTGCGGACGTTCCGGTGGCATCGGTCCGGGGTTGGGCTAGAGTGAAACCGGTCGAAATCCCCGCGTCTTATGGGATCCTGGAGCCCGCGCGGAACATACTGTTTGGACGGTCGTGCCTCGTAGGCACGGGCCGTCGATGCGAGTCATGGCCAAGACGAAGACGACGTCGAACCCGCGCACGGTGCCGCTGCTCGCTGCCCTTGCCATCGCCGGCGTGGCATCCGCGCTGCCCGGCGGCGGCCTTGCGCTCCAGCCGAGGGCCGGCGCGCCGCTGCGCGCGCTGACGGCGCTCGAGCGCGCGCGTTTCGACCTCGGGGCACAGCTCTATTCGACGCCGATCCCTTCGATCGAGGGCATGGGCCCCATCTTCAACAAGACCAACTGCGTTTCGTGCCACTCGACCCCGCAGGGCGGATGGGGCAACGCCACCGTGACCCACTTCGGCATCGTCGACGAGAAGGGGTTCTTCAGCATGGTGCCCGGCGAGGCGCAGAGCCTTCTCCAGGACTTCGCGGTGAGCGAGGCCTGCAAGGAGCTGCTGCCCGACGAGGCGACCTTCACCGCCACGCGCGTCACCAACTCGAGCATGGCCTTCGGCATGGTGGAGGCCATCCCGGACGCCGACATCGCCGCCCTCGAGGACCCGGAGGACGCCGACGGGGACGGCATCTCGGGCCGCGTTCACTGGGTGCGCCCGCTCGAGGACCCGGAGGGACCGCTCCGTGCCGGACGCTTCGGCTGGAAGGCACAGGTGGCGACGGTCCTCACCTTCTCCGCGGACGCGGCCCGCAACGAGATGGGGTTCACCAACCGCCTGCTCCCCACCGAGAACGCCCCGAACAACGACGCTGCCCGGCTTTCCGGATGCGACCCGATGCCTGACCCGGAGGACGTGCCCGACACCGAGGGCCTCGCGTTCATCGACCGGGTGACCGACTTCCAGCGCTACCTCGCGGTTCCGCCGCAGACCCCGAAGTCCGGGATGGCGGGCGAGGCGATCTTCGTCTCCGTGGGCTGCGCTCGCTGCCATGTCCCCGAGTGGACGACTTCGAGCTCCGCCTCCCTGGAGGAGGCGCTGCGCGGCAAGGTCATCCGGCCATACAGCGACTTCCTGCTCCACGACATGGGCATCCTCGGCGACGGCGTCAGCGAGGGAAATGCGGGCGAGCTGGAGATGCGCACGCCGACCCTCTGGAACCTGCGCACGCGCGACCCGATGCTGCACAACGGCGCCGCCGCCGGCGGGACGTTCTCCGAGCGCGTGCGCACCGCGATCGCGCTGCATGGGCCCTACGGCGAGGGCGCCGCGAGCGCCGAAGCCTTCTCGCTGCTCCCCGAGGCCGACAAGGAGCGCATGGTGGCGTTCCTCGACTCCCTCGGGCGCCTCGAGTTCGATGCCAACGGCGACGGGCACGTGGACCAGTTCGACCTGCCGTCGTTCCGCGCGGCCTTCGGCCAGGCGACCAACCCCAACCTGCCCTCGGCGCTGCACGACATCGACCAGAACGGCATCGTGGATGCCGTCGACCTCGCGATGCTGGTCGAAGCCTACGAGCCCGTCGAGACCGGCAGCGCCGACTGCAACGGAAACGGCGTGGCCGACGTCCGCGACATTGCCACCGGCACCAGCGCCGACGCGGACCTCGACGGCATCCCGGACGACTGCGGCGCGTGCCCCGCGGACCTCGACCGAAACGGCGCGGTGAACGGCGACGACCTGGGCATCATGCTCGGTGCCTGGGGAACCGCGAACCCGGTCGCCGACCTCGACGGCAACGGTGCCGTGAACGGCGACGACCTCGGCATCCTGCTGGGTGCCTGGGGTCCCTGCCCCTGAACCAGACCTGACCCGACCACCGACGCGATCCAGGACCCCGAAGCATGCGAACGCCGATCACCGCCGCCGTCTCCCTGTCCCTGGCCATCGTCTCGTCGGCGACTGCGCAGAACTGGGTGACCTTCTCGCAGCAGACGAGTTCCAGGATGGTGGCGGCCCCGTCGCTGATCGGCGCGGACAACCTGGAGAAGGACTTCGCCTGGGGCGACTTCGACCGTGACGGCGACACCGACCTGATCTGCGTGCGCAAGTTCCCCGGGAGCATCCAGGGCGGGTTCCGGAACATCCTCTTCATGAACGAGGGCGGCGTCCTGGTCGACCGCACGGTGGAGCTTGGGTCGGCGAGCGACATCTCGGGCTACCAGGGGCTGCTCGACCCAACCAACGACCGCGACGTCGAGGCGGTGGACGTGGACCTCGACGGCTGGCTTGACCTGGTCACCGCGACCACGATGAGCGACCACGTCAACAGCGTGCTTGGCCAGCCGCGCGTGTACATGAACCTCGGCAACGACGCGCAGGGCAACTGGCGCGGGTTCCGCTTCGAGGTGGACCGCATCCCGGACCTCTTCGCGCGCAACGGCACCGCGGCCAACCCCCGGTTCTGCGACGCGGCGATCGGCGACTTCAACGGGGACGGCTACCCGGACGTCTTCTACACCGACTACGACACGCCGGAGACCTCCGGCACCATCTGCTACGACCTCAACGGCGACGGCGACACCAACGACCCGGGCGAGTGCCAGCAGAGCCCGGGCGAGAACCCCGCGAACGACTTCGACAGCAAGCTGCTGCTGAACCGCGGCGCGGCGCAGCCCGGGCACTTCTACGACGCCACCACGTCGGTGCTGACCCCGGCGCAGATCGACTCCGCCTTCGGCAACATGGCCGTGGCCGGCGACTTCAGCAGCGACGGGCGCGACGACATCGTGCGGATCAACACCCTGACCTCCGGCCAGAACGTGGCGATCATGACCAAGGCCGCCACCGGCCCGGGCTTCGGCTACAAGGTGATCTCGACGGGCCAGCCGTACAACGGCGACAAGGCCGACCTGAACGGCGACGGCCGGCTTGACCTCGTCATCGTCGACGACGGCAAGGACAAGTACCTGCTGAACACGGGCAACGACGCGTCGGGCCAGCCGAACTTCACCAGCTACACGATCGAGGACAGCCTGTCGGAGTTCGGCAACTCGACCCAGTGCGCCGACCTCGACAACGACGGACGGATCGACGTGATCATCTGCGACGTGGACGCGGACCTCGGGCCCTTCTGCCCGCAGACCGCGGGCGCCTCGCACTCGCGCCGCACGCACATCTACCGCAACGTGTTCAGCGGATCGCCCACCGGCATCCTCCGCGAGCTGACGCCGTCGGTGATCCCGACCTCCGAACTCGACTGGTGGACGGACGTGGCGATCCTGGACATCGACGGCGACGGCTGGCTCGACCTCGTGGCGGGAACGTGCACGGGCATCGTCGTGTACATGAACGTCCCGCCGATCGGCATGACCTTCGCCTATCCGGGCGGCCGGCCCCAGGTCGTCGCGCCCGGACAGCCGACGCCGTTCCGGGTGTCGATCTCGCCGGTCGGCGGCGGCACAGTGGTGCCGGGGTCGGCCAAGCTCTGGACGAAGCGCGGCGGCGGCGAGTTCGTTCCCGCCCCGCTGATGCCCCAGCCGGACGGCAGCTACATGGGCGGGTTCCCGCCGCTTCCCTGCGGAGAGGAAGTGCGGTGGTACGTGACCGCCGGCCTGTCCAACGGGGCCTCGTCGTACGCGGATCCCGCCACGGCGCCGTCGCAGCCGCACTCGCTGTCCATCCAGACCGGCACGTCGACCATGCACGCCACGGCCTTCGAGGACGGCACGCAGGGCTGGAACGTCGTGAACGAGGGCGCGCTGACGACCGGCACGTGGCAGCTCGCCGTCCCAGTCGGCACGACGAACGGCACGTATGCCTCTGCGCCGGCGGCCGACGCCTCCTCGGCCGGCACGCGCGCGTGGGTGACCCAGAACGGCTCGCCCGGCGGCACCGCATCGACGGCGGACGTGGACGGCGGCACGACCCGCCTGGTGAGCCCGTCCTTCGACCTCTCCGCCGCGGCCTCGGCGACGGTGAGCTACTCCGCGTGGTACTTCTGCAGCGACGCCCCGCCGGCAGGATCGAATCCGGGCGAGGTCGACCCCTTGGTGGTGGAGGCAAGCGCGGACGACGGCGCGACGTGGGCGGTGATCGACACGGTGTCCTCGTACCCGGTGCCGAACGCATGGACGCGGCGGTCGGTGGCGCTGCCGGCGCTTTCGTCGGCGGTGCGCATCCGCTTCTCGATCTCCGACACGCCCGACAACTCGATCACCGAGGCGGGGATCGACGACCTCTCGTTCCAGGTCGCCATCTGCGAGCACACGTGCGTCGGCGACACGAACGCGGACGGCTACGTCGACGGAAGCGATCTCGGCTCGCTCCTCGGCCAGTGGGGCACGCAGGGAAGCTGCGACTTCAACGGCGACGGGCTCGTCGACGGCAACGACCTCGGCATGATGCTGGCGGCCTGGGGCCCCTGCCCCTGACGGCCACGGTCAGCGCTCGATCCGCAGCGTTCCGCGCGCGCCCGGCGCGACCGGGTGGGACGTCGTGCCCCCGTCCGGCCACGTGACCTCGACGGTTGCGCCGCCGGACGAGTCGCCGAGCCCGAACCACGCCTGCGCCGGCACCTGCGAGAGATAGGACCGGGTGGGCATGACCGTGCGCACCTGCGACCGACCGCCGTCGCGCAGCACCACGCGCGCCCCGATCGCCTCGCGGTTTCCTGCGGCGCGCCCGTCGAACAGCCGCACCTCCAGGGATCGCCCGGCCGATGCCGCGCCCCGCAGCACCCGCGGCGCCCCCGCGACGGTTCCGATCACCAGGTCGAGCCGTCCGTCCGCATCGAGGTCGCCCCAGGCGAGGCCGCGGCCGACCGCGGGCACGGCGAGCGCCCCGAGCGTCGCCGCGGGCACCTCGGCCAGCGCGGGCCCGCGGACGCTTCCCACGTTCCAGAAGGCCTGCGCCGGCTGCGCATACGCCTGCGACGACTGCACCTCGCGGATCCGGGGCTCGATATGGCCGTTGGCCAGCACCAAGTCCTCGCGTCCGTCGGCGTCGAGGTCGGCGAAGGCGACCCCGAAGGCGAGCGTCGGGCGAGTGGCGGCCGAGATTCCCTCGACGATCGCGTCGTCGTCGAAGCGCCCGCCGTCGCGCGTGACGTAGAGGCTCGCGGGCTCGTTCGCGAAGTTCCCGACGGCGATGGCGAGCGCACCGTCGTTGCGCAGGCGGGCGACGTCGCAGCCCATCGCGCCGGTGGCGGCGCCGGCGCGGTCGAACGCCACGCCGCACTCGACGCCGCGCTCGGCGAAGCGACCGGCGCCGTCGTTGGCGAACAGCAGGTTCTGCACCGTGTCGTCGGCGACGAAGACGTCGAGGTCGCCGTCGCCGTCGAGGTCCTCGATCACGAACCCGAGCGCCTTGGCGAGCGGGCGCCCGGTGGAGGGGTTGCGCGCCGTGAAGCCGCGGTCGGCGGACCGGTCCTCGAAGCGCATCGGCGCCACCTGCTCCAGGAACGAGAGCTCGGCGCCCTCGAAGCCGGTCGGCGCCCCGTAGGCGCGGCCGATCCCGGTGAGCGTGGAGCCCACGCGGAGATCGATCTCCGGCGACCACTCCACGTAGCGGCCGAGGACGAGGTCGAGGCCGCCGTCCCGGTCGAAGTCGGCGAACCCGGCAGCCGTGGTCCAGCCGCCGATCGAGGCAAGCCCGGCCGGCTCGGTGACGTCCTGCCAGCGCGGCGAATCCGCGGGCGCAGCGGCATCCGACGCGAAGAGCCGCACGCCGCCCACGCCGGTTGCCAGGATCTCCGGCCGGCCATCGCCGTCGAGGTCGGCGACCGCCAGGCCCATCCCCTGCCACGGCCGATCGAGCCCCGTCGACGCAGCGCGGGCGAAGCGTGGCGACGCACCTTCACCTCGATTGACGAACACGGCGATGCCGGTGCCGTGCCGCGTGCCGGCGGGTGCATCGGGCCACGCGTCGCCGTCGACGAACAGCAGGTCAAGGTCGCCGTCGGCATCGACGTCCGCGATGCCGACGCCACCACCCATGGTTTCCGGGAGGAAGCGCCGGCCGTCGGCCCCATCGACGCGGTCGAAGTCGATGCCCCAGGCGGCGGTCACGTCCTCGAAGGGGAGCGCCGGCACGTCGACCGTTCGCGCGACGGCCGACGGCCCGGTCGGCAGCGCAGCGGCCGGCGGCGCGGGCGGCGCGGCACGCGGCCAGGCGCGCCAGGCGACCACGGTCACGCCGACCGCCGTGGCGACGGCGAGCGACCACCACGTGGCGCGTCCGATGACGCGGTCGTCGCCGATGGGTGCCTGCCGGTCCTCGTCCGCGCCTTCCACGGCGCCGACTCTACTCGCGGCGACCGATCGCGCCGGACGCGAGTCCGGGGGCACCGGGCCGCTGCAGCCCGTAGATCGCGGAGGCTTCCGCGGCATGGTCTGCGGCCGGATCGCGCGCGCGGGCGGCGCGCACCGCACGGTCGCGCGCGTTGTCGTCGGGGCGATGCCGCTCGTGCGCGGCGCGCGCCGCCGCCGCGCCGGCCTCGTCGCCGAGCGCCTCCATCGCCTGCATGCGCACGTACCAGGTCTGGAAGCGCTGCGAATCCTCGCCGAGCGCGCGGTCGGTCAGGCGAACGGCCTCGTGCAGCAGCGATTCGCGCCGAGGTGCGTCGGCCGGCTCCCGCAGCGTGCGCGCGAGCTCCATGCACGCCGTCGCCCACTCGACGAGGAGCCGGTCGTCGCGGCCGAAGTCGTAGCCTCGCGCGTGCGCGCCGGGGAACGCGGTCTCGGAGACGGCGCGGAATCCATCGATCGCGCGCTCGTACGCACCCTGCTGGACATCGACCACCGCGCTCCAGTACGCCACGACCCACGGCAGCTCGCCCGGGTGGCGCGAGGCGGCCTCGCGCAGGAACGCCGCCGCGTCCGGGATGCGCCCCTCGCGCAGGGCCACGCGCGCGCGGCCGACCAGGCCCTCGACGCGGCCGAGCGCCGCGGTGCGCTCGAAGGCCTCGTCGGCGAGCGACCACTGCCCGCGCCCGCCCGCGCGGTCGGCGACGCGGAAGCGCGCGATTCCCGCGTCGTACCAGCGCTCCCACTCCGGCGGTCCTGCGGTCGGGGCCGGGGCCTCGCCCGGGGTTCCGCCGCCGGCCGGTGCCGCCGGCGCACCGCCGAACGCCACGCGATCGGTGGCAAGCGTCATCACCGGCAGGTCGTTCACCGCGTCGTCGCCCTGCACGTACCGCAGGTACGTCGTGTCGAACTTGCGGTAGCGCACCGACGCCTCCACCGTCACCGGGCCATCGACACCCTCCGGCACCTCGAAGGCAAACCGGGTGAGGTCCGCCGCGCCGGGCGGGACCTGGTGGTTGTAGAGCGGGACGAAGATGTCCTGCGGGTTGCGGCGGTCGATCCGGCGGCCCTCGCGGTCGAGCATGTAGACGTTGAGGAACTTGCTCCACGGGTCGACCGCGTTCCCCTCGCCCATCCCGCCCGAGCGGCCGATCACGCGGTCCCCGGCGCGGACGGTGACGTCGATCCAGGTCTCGTTGCTGTCGGCGGTGCCCTGCGTGAACTCGTGGCCGATGGCGCCGAGCGTGCGCACGTTCATCTCGAGCAGGTAGCGGCGCCCGGGGACGAGCGCCGGGCCGGTGTCGCCGAGCGGCGCGGTGCTCGCGCCGTCGGCGCGCCCGTCCTCGCGCAGCGCGAAGATGTCCAGCCGCAGCACGTCGCGGTTGAATGCCTCGGTGGCGGCGCGCGCCTCCGCCGCATGGGGCAGGCCGGCCATCGCCGGCATCGCGGTGTTGCCGCCCGGGAAGAGGTGGCTGCGCAGCAGCAGGCTGCCGTCGGCGCCCCGCGGCTTGGCGCCGGGATCGGCGCTCGCCACCAGCGGCATGTGGCAGCCGTTGCAGTCCGTCGCCGCCTCCGCCGGCCAGTGCCAGCCCTGGATGCCGTG
>JAUMCA010000033.1:0-5241 GCA_032119475.1 Thermoleophilia bacterium
CGCAGGTGCTCGGGCTGCAGGCGACCCTGGTCGCCGCGGGTGCCGATTCGACGTGTGCGAGCACGCGCGCGGGGCGCCTGAGGTGCTGGGGCGCGAACGCGCAGGGCCAGCTTGGCGTCGCCCCCACGGTCGTCGGCGCGTCCGCCACGCCGCGCACCGTCCCCGGGATCGACGACCTGCGCACGCCGAAGACCCGCGCGGTGCGCGTCACCGGAGCGGCGACGGTCGGCGGTCGCCTCACGGTCGCGCGCCCGTCGTGGCCCTACGCGGCCAGCTACGGGTACCAGTGGCAGCGGCAGTCGGCCGACGGCACCTGGGAGGACATCGACCGCGCCAAGGGCCAGTCGCTGCGCATCACGCCGTCGCTCGCCGGCGCGCTCGTCCGTGTGAGCGTGACGGGGGCGAATGCGTGGACCGAGGCTGCCGTCGTGTCCCAGGCGCTCCGGTCCTCACCGGCCCGTCGCGTCGCCGGCTGAGCCGGCGCGGCGCCCGCGGGGCGGACGCCGCGCCCGCGCCTCAGCGCTCGGACAGCGCGTCCCGGATCTCGCGCAGCAGCACCGTGTCCTCCGGCGTGACGTCGCCGTCCTTCGAGCGGCGGGCCCGGTTGATCCCCTTCACGACGAGGAACAGGGCGATGCCGACCAGCACGAGCGTGATGAGCGTGTTGATGAACCGGCCGACGTAGATCTCCGCCTTCCCGAGCGGGATGGTCAGCGTGGCGAAGTCCGGCTTGCCGAAGATCGCGGCGACGATCTGCATCAGGATGTCGTCGACCAGCGAGGTCACGACGGCGCCGAACGCGGCGCCGAGGACGATCGCGATCGCGAGATCGATAGCGTTGCCGCGGATGATGAAGTCGCGGAACTCCTTGAGCATGGGCCCTCCTGGGTGACGGTCGATCGGAGAGGCTAGCCCGTCGGATCGAGAACACGTGTGCCCGTCAGTCGGACGTCGCGGTCCCCGCGCCGTGCGTCGGCAGCCCGTCCGGCACCTCCCAGTCCGCCCGCGCGTCCCACCAGATGTGCCCGACGCTGCGCAGCCCCGACGGCTCGTCGACGGTGCCGGCGGCGATCGCGGTGTACGTGCGGTCCGGCGCCTTCCAGAACAGGCTCGCCCCGCAGTGCCGGCAGAACGCGCGGCGGGCCCGCGTGGTGGACGCAGGGCTGTCGAACCACGTCAGCCCGTCATCGGCGACCAGCTCGAGGCGGTCGTCGTCCGCAGCCGTGTACGGCGCCGCGCCGCCGTGCGTGCGCCGGCATTCACCGCAGTGGCACGTCGTCACGTCGCGCAGCGGTCCCCGCACGCGGAAGCGCACGCGCCCGCACAGGCAGCCGCCCTCGTGCGTCTCGTCCATGAGCGGAGTCTATGCCTCCCGTACACTGCCGGCATGGCTGCCGTTGGGCTGATCGGAGCAGGGCGCCTCGCGAGCGCGCTCGTGCAGGGCTGGGTCGCCGCCGACCCGGCGAACGCGGCGCGGATCATCGCGACCGACCGCGTCGACGGCGTCGTGGAGGGTCTCGCCGCGACCTACGGCATCGGCGTGCGCGCGGCGCCGGCGGACGTCGCGCGCGAGGCGGAGCTGGTGAGCCTGCTGGTCAAGCCCCAGGACATCGCTGCGGCCGCCGGCGAGGTCGCGTCCGGTCTCGCCGCGGGCGCCTGCGTGGCGTCGGCCGCCGCGGGCGTGGAGACGAGCACCATCCGCTCCGCCCTCGGCGCCGAGGTGCCGGTGGCGCGCTTCATGCCGAACATCCCGGTCGCGGTGCGCGGTGGCGTATCCGCGGTCTGCGGAGACGCGGATGCGGTGGCGGCGCTGACCCCGTGGCTGGACGCCGTCGGGACCAGCATCGCGATGGACGAGGGGATGTTCGACGCCGCCACCGCGATCTCGGGCTCCGGGCCCGGCATGCTGGCGTACGTCGTGGAGGCCCTGGCCGACGCGGCTCGCGCGGTCGGATTCCCCGACGCCGACGCGGAGCGCCTGGCGGTGGCGACGTTCGAGGGCACCGGCCGGTACCTCGTCGAGACGGGGGAGAGCGCGACGGCCCTGCGGGAGCGGGTCACCTCGCCGGGCGGCACCACCGCCGCCGGCATCGCCGCCCTCGAGGCGGGCGGCCTGTCCGAGGCCCTGCGGGCGGCGGCGGTCGCCGCGCGCGATCGCGGCCGGGAGCTGCGGGGCGCCTGATGGACATCCGCGACGCCCTCGCCACGTTCGTCGGGTCCGCCACGATCGTCTACACGATCATGATCCTCGTGTACGCGCTGCAGAGCTTCGTCCCCCTCGGCTACTCGACACCCGTGATGGTGGTGCGCCGGTTCCTCGACGACACCGTCGCGCCGTACCTGATGGTCTTCCGGCGCTTCATCCGGCCGATCGGGCCGCTCGACCTGTCCGCGATGGTCGGCCTGTTCGTGCTCTGGATCGGGAGCGGGATCATCCAGGGCCTGATCCGCGGCTGACGCGGGGGAGGAGACGCGCGCTGCGCGTCGTAGGGGCAGGGTGCGATGGCCATCACCCCGCAGGAACTCCGTCACACGCCCCTCCGACGCTCGCTGTTCGGTTACCGCCGCGCCGACGTCGACGACATGGTCGAGGGCCTCGCCGTGGCCTACCAGGACGTCTGGCAGGACCGCGTCGACCTGCACGAGCGCGTCGAGGAGCTCGAGGCGGAGCTGAAGCGGCATCGGGAGATGGAGGATCTGCTCCGCCGCACGCTCGTGTCCGCCGAGAAGCACGCGGCGGACCAGAAGGAGGCCGCCCGGCAGGAGGCGCAGCAGATCGTGCGCGCCGCCGAGCAGGAGGCCCGCGAGGTGCTCGGCGAGGCGCATCACGCGCGGGCCGCGATCTGGCGGGACATGCAGCAGCTCGAGCAGCGGATCCGGGAGCAGCGTGCCCGCTACCGCACGTTCCTCGCCACCGCGGAGGCCGTGCTCGACGAGGCGGCCGCCGACGAGGACGAGCGCACCGAGGAGCGCGAGCCCCTCGGCGACGCCATCACGCTGCACTGAGCGCCGCGCGCTGAAGCCGGGCTCCGGCGGAGCCGGCTACCGTTCGGGCATGGACACCGACGCGGCCAGGGACATCCTCACCGGCGAGCGCGAGCGCATCGTCAGCGATCTCGCCCAGCTGCGCGAAGGGCGCGGCGGCGACGGCTCCGCTCGCCTCGATCAGGGGCCCGACGATGCGGTCGCGACCTACGCGCACGAGCTGGACGAGGGCCTGGAGGTGGAGCTGCAGGGCTCGCTCGACGAGGTGGACGCAGCGCTGGCGCGCATCGGGGACGGCAGCTACGGGACCTGCGTCGACTGCGGCCAGCCGATCGCGGAGTCCCGCCTGGCGGCGGTGCCGTCCGCGGCGCGCTGCATCGACTGCCAGCGCGCGCGGGAGCACCGCTGACGTGGCGGACGCGCCGACCAGCGGGCTCGAGCGCCAGCCGCGGACGCCGGCCGATGCGCTGCAGTGGACCAGCTTCGCCGTGATCGCGGTCGTCACGATCGTGGCGGACCAGATGACGAAGATCATCGCGCGCCGGTCGTTCAGCTTCGACGACCCGATCCAGATCCTGCCGTTCTTCCAGTTCACGAACACGCGCAACACGGGCATCGCGTTCGGGCAGTTCCAGGACAACCAGGTGATCGTGATCGCGCTCGCCACGGTCGCGGTCGGCTGGATGCTCATCTACTTCGGACGCTCCGGCGGGCGCCATCCGCTGCTGCCGGTCGCGATCGGCCTCCTGTTCGGTGGTGCCGTGTCGAACCTGTTCGACCGCGTCGCCTTCGGCTACGTGACCGACTTCCTGCACATCTCGCGGTTCCCGGTCTTCAACCTGGCCGACGTGGCGATCACGGCGGGCGTCATCCTGCTCCTGATCACGCTGCTGCGCGGCGAGCGCAGCGCGACCGGATGATCGAGATCCTGGTCGAGGCCGACCAGGCCGGGACGCGGCTCGACCGACTCGTGCACGAGGCGGTCGACGGCATGTCCAGGGCCGAGGCGCAGCGGCTCGTCGACGAGGGGCGCGTGCTGGTCGACGGCGCCGTGCGGTCGCGCGCCACGCGCGTCGCGCGCGGCATGACGGTGACGATCGACCGGCCGATCGCCGAGCCGGTCGTGCAGGCGGTCCCGTCGGACCTGGAGCCGGTCGTGGTGCACGAGGACGCGCACCTCGTGGTCGTCGACAAGCCCGTCGGCCTCGTCACCCACTCCGCGCCGGGTGCGCGCGGGGCGTCGCTCGCCGGGATCCTCGCCGAGCGCGGGCTGGCCGGGGGCGGGGAGGACGACCGACCGGGCATCGTCCACCGCCTCGATCGCGAGACCTCCGGCCTCCTCGTCGTGGCCCGCGATGCCGCCACGTTGGCCGGCCTGCAGCGGCAGATGAAGCGGCGCCAGATCGAGCGGGAGTATCTCGCCCTCGTCCACGGCCGTCCGCCGTCGCTCGCCGGCCGCATCGAGGCGCCGATCGGCCGTGACCCGCAGAACCGCACGAAGCGCGCGATCGACGGCATCGGCGCGCGCAGCGCCACCACCCACTTCGAGATCCTCGAGGCCCTGCCGGAGCACACGCTGCTCGCCGTGCGCCTCGAGACGGGGCGCACGCACCAGATCCGCGTGCACTTCGCCGCCATCGGGCATCCCGTCGTCGGGGATCCGACCTACGGCTCGGCGAACGCCGATCCGCTGGGCATGCACCACCAGGCGCTGCACGCCCACCGCATCGCCTTCGACCACCCGATCACCGGCGAGCGGATCGACGTGGAGACAGCGCCTCCGCCCGAGATGGCGGCGGCGATCGCACGCGCCCGCGCGCTCCGCTGAAACACGCCGGCGGCGGTGCGTCGCCGCTTGCGCGGATGCTGGTAGCGTTCCCACGTCCGGCGCGGGATGGTCCCGCGCGAAAACCACTCCCCCGTCGTGGGTGGTCCCGACGAGCGGTGCCGATCTGATCGGTCTCGCCGGGCGCCGACGGGTTGCTCGTCTCATTCAACCCAAGCGAGGTACCCACCTATGTCCGCAGTCACCATGCGCGAGCTGCTGGAGGCCGGAGTCCACTTCGGCCACCAGACCCGCCGCTGGAATCCCAAGATGCGCCGCTTCATCTTCACGGAGCGCGGCGGCATCTACGTCATCGACCTGCAGAAGACGATCGTCCACGTGCAGGAGGCGCACGAGATGGCCCGCGACATCGCGGCCTCCGGCGGCTCCGTCCTGTTCGTCGGCACGAAGAAGCAGGCGCGCGACGCCGT
>JAUMCA010000034.1:0-2776 GCA_032119475.1 Thermoleophilia bacterium
CGCACCAGCAGCGCGTCGGTCGCGGCCGGGCCGATCGTCTGGGCGATGTCGGCGAAGCGGTTGAGGCCGATCAGCAGCACGCCGACGCCGCCGACCGAGTCCCCCACGCCGCCGATCGAGGCGAGGGCGTGCTCGAGGTAGGCGGGGATGCTGCGGCGGCTCATCACGCCGGCGATCGTGTCGTGCGTGACCGCGTCGACCAGCTCGCGCGCGCGGACGTCCCGCTCGAACCAGCGCGCCGCCTCGCCGGCGACCTGCGAGGCGGCGAGCAGTCGGCGCGCGCTCGGCGGCTCGCCCGGCTGGGGGATCAGCTCCAGGCTGGCGACGATCTCGCCGTCGGCGACGACCGGCACGGCCCAGGAGGCGTCGATGCCGGCCTGGGCGAGCGACGCGGCGACGAGCGTGGGCAGCACGTCGTGCCCGTGGCGGGTCGGCGCGGTCACGTCGTGCGCCACGACGTCGATCGCGTAGGCGAGGCCCTCACGCGCGTGGCGGACGGAGGCGTACGCCGCGGCGGGGTCGATCCACAGCGGGTCGACCGCGAGCATCTCGCCGGTGCGGCGCCAGAGGCCGCCGGCCGCGAAGTCGAGCTCGGTGACGAGCGCCGCGAGCGTGCCGCGCAGCACCTCCTCGAACGTGTCGGCGCCCTCCACCACGGCGGAGACGGAGCGCAGCACGGCGACGTGGGCGGCATCGTCGTGCGCAGCCACGGCGCGCTCGCGGGCGCGCGAGTTGATCAGCGCGCCGGCGTGCTCCGCGAGGCCCTTGAGCGCCTCGATCTGCTGCGCGCCGAGGCGCCGGGGCTCGTGGTCGACCACGCACAGGGTCCCGTACGCCTGCCCGTTCTCGGAGACCAGCGGGACGCCGCAGTAGAAGCGGATGCCGGGGTCGTCGACGACGACGGGGTTGTCGCGGAAGCGCGGGTCGCTGGTGGCGTCCTCGACGATCAGCGGCTGGCCGGGCGTGGCGATGGCGTGGGCGCAGAACGCGATCTCCCGCGGCGTCTCCGCGAGGTCGATGCCGTGTCGGGCCTTGAACCACTGCCGGTCCTCGTCGATCAGCGAGATCAGCCCGATCGGTACGCCGGCCACGAGCGCGGCGGTGCGGGCGAGGGCGTCGTACGACTCCTCCGCCTCCGTGTCGAGGAGCTCGGTGGCGTACAGATCGGCCAGTCGTGCCGCCTCCGTCGCGGGCACGGGCGGTGTCGCTGGTGCGGTTCGATCGCTATCCGTCTCGTGCTTTGCCACGTTCCCCTCTGCGGACGACGTGCAACTCCGTCCATTCTGACGTACGCCGAGGGCCGGCGCAGTACCCGAACCCGAAGTCGGCGATGCCGTGCCGGATCGGGGAACGGCGCCTCAGTCCTCAACGGCGCCGACGGCCGACCGCGGCTTCCCCGCACCGAGCCGGCGCCCCGACGCCGCCCACCACGCGACGCCTTGCAGGAGCAGGATCGCCAGCGCGATCGGCGTCACCTCGAACGGCCGGAACAGCAGCACCGCGAGCGGCACGGTCAGCACGGAGCAGACCAGCGGCACCCGCTGGAGCGGCAGCGCATCGGCGGCGACCGAGCCGCACCCGATCAGGAAGATCAGGAGCGCGGCCGACGACGAGAACGCGAACACCTCCGGCTGCTCGATCAACAGGCCCGCGGCGGCGGCGACGAGCGCCAGCACGGCGATGGCGATGCGGAGCGGGGTCAACGCGCGGCTACCCGGCGGCCGGCACGATCACGCGATCGCGCACCACGCCGGTCTGGTCGATCATCACGATCTCGCTCGACTCCGCGCCGGCCCGCACGCGCACGAACCCGAAGTCCATGGTGGAGAACTCGGCGTCCTTCGACTCGAGCGTGAACGCCTCGTCGCCCGGCCCCTGGCCGCCGCAGCCGG
The DNA here is from genome assembly GCA_032119475.1 of Thermoleophilia bacterium. Classification (GTDB taxonomy): domain Bacteria; phylum Actinomycetota; class Thermoleophilia; order Gaiellales; family F1-60-MAGs149; genus F1-60-MAGs149. Next base: position 1,893 of record JAUMCA010000034.1, read on the forward strand.
CGACGATCACCAGCACGCCGTCGACGACGCGCCGCTCGCAGCGGTGCAGGTGCCCGGAGAACACCGCCTGCACCTTGCCGCGCAGGACATCGGCCAGCGGATCACCGGGCTGGAGCGGCGTGTGCAGAACGGCGAAGCGCGGCCCGTCCCACGGCTTGGCGAGCTGCTCCTGCGCAAACCGGACACCCGCGGGGTCGTCCTCGATGCCGAGCACGATGACCTGCACGGGCCCGTACTCGTAGACGTAGCGCAGCCCGTCGCCCGGCAGGTCGAACGCGTCGATCAGCGGCTGGGCGCCGTTGCCGAACGTGTCGTGGTCGCCGAGCCCGACGATCAGCGGCGCCTCGCGCAGCACCTCCGCGAACGGCAGGAAGATGTTGCGATCCAGCAGCCTCTCGAGCGCGAGAAGGTACGAGTTGTCGCCGGCCGTCAGCACGAACGCGGGATCGACGGCGGCGAGCCCGCGCCCGACCGCGTACTGCGGCTCCTTGCCGGACCCGTAGTCGGCGACCACCCCGAACGTGATCGGCTCGTCGAGCGACGTCGGCGGCGTCTGAAACGACCCCGATACCCCTCCCCGCCCGTCGACCGACGCCGTCCACACGTAGCGCCGGCCCGGCTCGAGCCCGCTGAAGCGTCCGTCCTCCGCCTCCACGGTCGTCCCGTCGGGCGCGGCCGCCACCAGGGTCACCGACGACGAGTCGGGCCCCGCGAACCGCACGACCGCCGTCTCGCGCGAGACGTCCGCCACGAACGGCCCGCGCGTGAACGGGCCCTCCTGCTCCCCCGCGAGCAGGTACTGCTGCCAGTAGAACAGCGTCGCGAGCAACGCCAGCAGGCAGAGACCCACGACCATGCTTGTCACGACGAGGGCGACCCGCAGG
>JAUMCA010000035.1:0-22166 GCA_032119475.1 Thermoleophilia bacterium
GCGCGTGGTTGTTCGGGTTCAGCAGCATCGCCATCGCGTACGCGGACCACGCGACCGGGTGCGGCGGCTTCAGCATCTGGCCGAGGTAGCGCGGGTCGGCGAAGGGGTAGGAGCCGGCCAGCCGGTCGGCGAGCGCGTCGAGCGCCTCGGTCCAGGCCCGCGGCGCGACGGCGTCGTCCGCGGTCAGCGATGCGAGGGGCAGCAGCGCGTGCGCCCGGCGGTGGAGCCGGGCCACCTCGTCGTCGGGCAGCCGCGGCGCCGTCACGGCCGAGGCCCCACCGTTCGATGCGCGTGCTGCATCATGGGCGTCTATTGCAGCACGGACCCGGCGCGGGGGAGGCATCATGGGCATCGAGGCGATCGACCAGGACCCGGGGCAGGGCATCATCGCCGTGCGGGCGTCGTACCACGTCCCGCCCGAGCGGCTCTGGCAGTTGTGGGCCGATCCGCGCCAGCTGGAGCGCTGGTGGGGGCCGCCGACCTACCCCGCTGAGGTGCTCGAGCACCGGCTCGAGCCCGGCGGCGCCGTGGCGTACGCGATGACCGGTCCGGAGGGCGACCGCCAGCCGTGTCCCGCAGCTGCCCGTACGCGAGGCCCGCGCCGATCTCGACGGCGTGCCCGATCCGGGTCCGCAGCTCCTCGGCGCTCGGCACGACCAGCCCGCGGCTGGTGGCAGGTGCTCGTCGTCGAGCCGCCGCACCTGCTCGTCGTCGAGGACGGGTTCGCCGACGCCGACGGCGCCCCCGTCGCCGACCTGCCGGTGACGGTGATGCGCGTCGACATCGCCGCGACGGGCGACGGTGGCAGCTCGATGGCCCTGACCTCGACCTTCGCCTCCCCGGAGGCGATGCAGCAGACGCTGGACATGGGCGTGATCGAGGGACTGCGCGGGGCGGTCGGTCAGATCGACGGTATCCTCGCCATGCCGGCGGGCTAGCTCCGCGCGGCATCCGCCGATGCTGGAGCACCGCTACCCCTGCTTGGAGCCGATCTCCCCCGACGGCCTCGACACGCTCGAGCGCGGCTGGATGCGCCTCGTGTCCGAGATCGGCATTCGCTTCGACCACCCGGAGGCGCTGCGGCTGTTCGCCGCGGCGGGCCAGCGGGTGGACGGCGAGGTCGTCCGCTTCGATCCCGACTGGGTCCTTGCGACGATCGCGACTGTGCCGTCCTCCTTCACGCTGCACGCGCGCAACCCCGCGCGCGACATCGTCGTCGGCGGCGACCACATGGTCTTCCTGCCGGTCCAGGGGCCGCCGTTCGTGCGGCGGGGGACGGACCGCCGCGACGCGACGCTCGCGGACCTGGAGGACTTCTGCCGGCTCGTCCAGATGGTCGACGTGCTCGACTCGGCGGGCTCCATCCCCTGCGAGCCGAACGACCGGCCGCTCGACTCCCGGCACCTCGACGAGCTGCGCGCGCTGATCACGCTGACGGACAAGCCCTTCGGCGGGCACTCGGTGTCGCTCGACTGCGCGGCCGACGCGATCGCGATGGCCCGCGTCGTGTTCGGCGACCGCGTCGACCGCGAGGCCTGCACCTACACCAACGTCAACGTCAACTCGCCGCTGGTCTACGACGCGCGGATGCTCGACGCGCTGCTGGCCTACAGCGGCGCCGGCCAGCCCGTGCTCGTCGTGCCGTTCCTCCTGATGGGCGCGATGGCACCGGCGAGCGTGCCGGCGGCGCTCGCCCAGCAGTTCGCCGAGGCGCTCACCGGCATCGCGCTGACCCAGCTCGTGCGCCCCGGCGTCCCCGCCGTGCTCGGCTCGTTCCTGTCGACGACCGACCTGAAGAACGGCTCGCCCGCCTTCGGCGGCCCCGAGTCGCACGTCGGCCTGCTCGCCTCCGGCCAGCTGGCCCGGCGCTACGGCCTGCCCTGGCGCGCCGGCGGCGGTGCCCTCACCACGAGCCCCGTGCCCGACGCGCAGGCGGCGTGGGAGGGCATGAACACCATGCAGGCCGCGTTCCTCGCCGGCGCCAACTGGCACATGCACTGCGGCGGCTGGCTCGAGGGCGGCCTCGTCGCGTCGCCGGAGAAGCTCGTGCTCGACGTCGACATGCTGCGGACGCTGATCGCCGAGTTCACCCCGCTCGAGATCGACGACGCGGCGCTCGCCTTCGACGCCCACCTCGAGGTCGGCCACGGTGGGCACTTCCTCGGCGCCGCGCACACGATGGAGCGGTTCCGCGACTGCTTCCACCGGCCCGACATCGCGACGACCGAGAACTTCCAGCGGTGGTCCGCCGCCGGCTCGCTCGACGCCGCCGCGCGCGCCGAGCGCGAGGTCGCTCGGCTGCTCGAGACGTACGAGGCGCCGCCGCTCGACGACGCGATCCGCGCGGAGCTCGATGCGCACGTCGAGCGCCGCCGCGCGGAACTCGGCGACTGATCGTTCGCCGACGCACGCACTGCGGGTACAGTGACGCGGTGGTGCGGGGAACTGCGGAATGACGGGTGGACACGGCCACGGCGGCCATGCGCCCGCCATGCACGGGCCGCGCTGGCTGAGCATCACGCTCGCCGTGGTCCTCGGCGTCGCCGCCGTGCTCGCCGGCATCACCGCCTGGCGCAGCGCCCTGATGGAGGGCCATGCCCTCAAGTCGCTGACGATGTCGACGCAGTACGTCAACGACGCCAACACGCTCGACCAGGCGGCCGAGCGCTCGATGACCGGCGAGCGGGATCTCTTCATCCAGTACCGGACGGCAATCGACGCCGGGGATCGCGCTCGCGCGCGGACGATCCTCGGGATGATGTCGGCCGAGACGCGGGCGGCGATCGCCTGGTGGGCCGCGCAACCGTCGGCGGATCGCCCGAACTCGCCGTTCGTCTCCGCGAACCCCGAGTGGAACGCCCCGGGCGTCGTCATCGACGCGCAGGGCGCCCTCGACGCGTCCGACACGTACCTCGAGACGGCGGAGCGCGACCTCGGCAAGGCGCACAACCTCGAGTTCGTCGCGGCGCTGCTGACCGTCGCGTTCCTGGCCGGCGGCCTGTCCGGGCTGTTCGAGTCCAGGCGCACGCGCACGGGATTCCTCGGGGTCGCGGTCGTCGTGCTCATCGGCTGCGTGGCCGGTGCGGTGGTGTACTGGTGATCCGGCGCGTCGGCCTGCTCGGGCTGCTCGCCGCGACGCTCGTCGTCGTCGCGGGCTGCGGCCTGCCCGTGATCGGCGGCGTCAAGGACGCCGCGGCGCCGGAGGGCAGCCAGGAGGCGGCCAACGCGGCGTTCATCGCGCAGGCGGGCGACAAGGGCTTCGACGCGATCAACTGCGACGGCACGATCGCCGTGATGGCGCCGTACGGCGGCTTCGGGCCCACGGATACGGTGCAGATGAACTGGGCGCGCGTGGCGCTCGACACGTTCAACCGCGACCACGGCACGGCGTACACCTTCGAGCCGTTCAACGTCGACTTCGACGTCGAGGCGGGACGCGCCGCCGCCCAGGCGATCGTCGCCAACCAGGACATCGTCGGGGTCGTCGGGCCCAAGACGTCGGTGGTGACGAAGGAGGTCGGCCCGATTCTGGACGGGGCCGGCATGGTCTACGTCTCCCCGTCGGCCACCAACGCGACGCTGACCGACGGCTCGCTCCGCCACTTCTACCGCGTCGTGGCCAGCGATGCCCTGCAGGGGCCGGCGATCGGTGCCTTCATCGTCGACGACCTGAACCCGTCGACGGTGCTCATCGTGCGCGGCGACGAGCCGTACTCCCAGGGTCTCGTGGGCGACATCGAGCGCGTGCTCGGGGAGCGCGGCGTGCGCTACGAGATCGTCGACGTGACAACCGGCCAGCGCGACTTCTCCGAGGTCGTCACCCGGGTCAACGAGTCCGTCAACGTCGTTGCGATGCCGCTGCTCGTCGCGACCGACGCGACGCTGCTCTACCGCCAGCTCTACGACGCCGGCAAGTACCCGAAGATCGTCGGCGGCGATGCCCTGTTCGTGAAGCAGTTCAAGGCGCCGGGGGCCTTCGTCACGACGTACGCGCCCGACGTCTCCGCGCAGCCCGCGGGTGCCGACACCGTGCGCCTCTACGAGTCGATCTTCGGCGACTTCGAGGCGTTCGGCGGCCCCGCGTACATCGCCATGGAGGCGATGCTCACGGCCGCCACGACCACGTGCGCGGAGAAGGGCTCGGTCACGCGCTCCGGCATCGCCAACGCCATGCCCGGCGTGGTGCTCGAGGAGACGATCCTCGGCCAGCGGGTCGCCTTCGACGAGCGGCACGAGCTCGTCGGGGCGTCGATCCAGGTGTACCGGATCGGCTCGCGCGGGTTCGAGCTGGTGGAGTAGGGGCCGGCGACTACCCCTCCGCGCCGAAGTCCGGCGCGACCTCGCCGCCCGGATCCGGGGCGATGGCGAGCACGGCCGCGGGGACCATGCCCGCGTACTGCTCGAAGTTCTTGACGAACTGCGCGGCGAGGCGCCGGGCCGTCGTCTCGAAGGCCGCCGTGTCCGACCACGTGTCGACGGGGTTCAGCAGCGTCTGGTCGACGCCGGGGACCGCCTTCGGGATGTGCAGGCCGAAGATCGGGTCCTGGACGGTCTCGATCCGATCGAGCTCGCCGCTCACCGCGGCGCGCACGAGGGCGCGCGTGGCGGCGATCGGCATGCGCGAGCCGACGCCGTACGGGCCGCCGGTCCAACCGGTGTTCACGAGCCATGCGGAGGCGCCCGTCTTCTCGAGCCGGTCCCCGAGCATCCGGGCGTACACTCCCGGATCCTGGGCGAGGAACGGCGCGCCGAAGCAGGTCGAGAACGTCGTCTGCGGCTCGGTGACGCCGACCTCCGTGCCGGCCAGCTTCGCCGTGTAGCCCGACAGGAAGTGGTACATCGCCTGATCCGGCGTGAGCCGGGCGACGGGCGGGAGGACGCCGAACGCGTCGGCCGTCAGCAGCACGACCGCGGTCGGCGTGCCGGCGCGACCCGACCTCACGTGGTTCGGGATCGACGTCAACGGGTAGGCGACGCGCGTGTTCTCGGTGATCGAGCCGTCGGCGAAGTCGATGTCGCGCGTGACGGGGTCCATCACGACGTTCTCGATGATCGTGCCGAACATGCCCGTCGTCGCGTGGATCTCGGGCTCCGCCTCGGGCGACAGGTTGATCGCCTTCGCGTAGCAGCCGCCCTCGATGTTGAAGACGCCGTCGTCGGCCCAGCCGTGCTCGTCGTCGCCGATCAGCGGGCGGGACGAGTCGGTGGACAGCGTGGTCTTGCCGGTGCCCGACAGGCCGAAGAAGACGGCGACGTTGCCGTCCTCGCCGACGTTCGCCGAGCAGTGCATCGACAGGATGCCCTTCTGCGGCAGGCGGTCGTTCATGATCGTGAACACCGACTTCTTGATCTCGCCCGCGTAGCGCGTGCCGCCGATCAGGATCTCGCCGGCGGTGAAGTCGATCGTCACGAAGCCGCTGACGCGGGTGCCGTGCACCTCCGGATCCGCCTGGAACTCCGGCGCGTGGAGGATGACGACCTCCGGCTCGTGCGACGGGATCTCCGCCGGCGTCGCGGGAATCAGCATGGTCTGCGCGAACAGCAGGTGCCACGGCGACTTCGAGACCACGCGGATGGCGACGCGGTGGTCGGGATGGGCGCCGGCCCAGGCGTCGAGGACGTACACGTCCCCGTCGTTGATGAACGCGACGAGGTCCTCGCGGATCTGCGCGTTGTGCTCCTGCGAGATCGGCCGGTTGACCGGCCCCCACCAGATGCGGTCGTGCGCGCCCGGCTCGTCGACGATGAACTTGTCCTTGGGGGAGCGACCGGTGTTCGGCGCGGTGTTGACGACGAGGGAGCCGCCGTTCGCCAGCACGCCGGTGCCCGCGCGCAGCGTGTGCTCGTACAGCTCCGCGGTCGTCAGGTTCCAGTGCGCGTCGCCCGTCGGGGCGAGGCCGTGCGCATCGAGGTCGACTGAGCCGCGCTTGGGGGTCGCTGCCGTTGCCATCGTCAGAGGTTCTCCTGGTTCGTGTCCCGCGCGCACATGCGCACGACCGGATAGGCCGGAAACATAGTCAAGCCATAGGTCATATCCGCAGCGGGTGCGGATTCGGCCGATGGGCCGACCGCCTCATTCGTCGTGCATCGCCTCGACCCGAGCGCAGTGGTGCTTGGCGTGGCGCACCGGCTCGGCGTCCCGCAGATCGCCGACCAGCCGGTGGCGCGAGGTGCCGACGACGATCGCCTCCGGGGCGAAGCGCTCGCAGACGGCGTCGACCGCGGCGCCCTCCGGGCCGTCCGACGCCTCGGCCGCGGTGACGAGGCCCTCGGCCCCGGCCACACGGGCGGCCACCGCGGCGTCGGTGTGCGGGCCGGCGGAGAACCCCAGGATCGTCTTCACGCGGCCCCTTCGACACGTCCGCCTGCGGCCGTGCCCGACTCCGCGCCGTCCGCTCCCACGGCGGCTACAGTCGCGGTATGACGCTCACGCTCAACGATCCCGCGCTCCTGCGCCAGCAGGCCTACATCGACGGCCAGTGGGTGGACGCCGACAGCGGCGCCACGTTCCCCGTCATCGACCCCGCGACCGGCGAGGAGATCGCCCGCGTGCCGCGCATGGGCGCGGCGGAGACGCGACGCGCCATCGAGGCCGCGGAGCGCGCGCGCGCCGGGTGGGCCGGGCTGCTCGCCAAGGAGCGTGCGCGCCTCCTGCGCGACCTGGCGGACGCGATGATCGCGAACACGGACGACCTCGCGACGCTGATGACCGCGGAGCAGGGCAAGCCGTACGCCGAGGCCAAGGCGGAGGTCGCCTACGCCGCGTCCTTCTTCGAGTGGTTCGGCGAGGAGGCCAAGCGCGTCTACGGCGAGACGATCCCGCCGCCGATGCCGGAGCGCCGCATCGTCGTGCTCCGCCAGCCGATCGGCGTCACGGTGGGCATCACCCCGTGGAACTTCCCCTCGGCGATGCCGACCCGCAAGGCGGCCCCGGCGCTCGCCGTCGGCTGCCCGATGGTCCTGAAGCCGGCGGAGCAGACGCCGCTGAGCGCGCTCGCGGTCGCCGTCCTCGCCGAGCGCGTCGGCATCCCGGCCGGGGTCTTCAGCATCGTCACCGGTGACAGCGAGGACGCGCCCCTGATCGGGGGCGAGATGACCTCGAACGCGATCGTCCGGAAGCTGTCCTTCACCGGCTCCACGGAGGTCGGCAAGCTCCTGATGGCGCAGTGCGCCGGCACGGTCAAGAAGGTCTCGCTCGAGCTCGGCGGCAACGCGCCGTTCCTCGTGTTCGACGACGCCGACCTCGACGACGTCATCGCCGCCATGACCGTCGCGAAGTTCCGCAACGCGGGGCAGACCTGCATCAGCGCCAACCGCGTGCTCGTGCAGTCCGGCATCCACGACGCCTTCGTGGAGCGGATGGTGGAGCTCGCGTCGGGCGTGACCGTCGCCCCCGGGTTCGACCCGTCGGCCACGATCGGCCCGCTGATCGACGAGCCGGCGCTGGCGAAGGTGGCGCGCCACGTCGACGACGCGCGGGCGCGCGGCGGCGAGGTGCTGGTCGGCGGCGGCGTCCACGAGACGCACGGCCGCACGTTCTTCACGCCGACGGTGATCACGGGGGCCGACATGTCGTGGCAGATGTCGAACGAGGAGACGTTCGGGCCCGTCACGGCGGTGCACCGCTTCGACGACGAGGCGGACGCCGTCCGCACCGCCAACGACACGCCGTTCGGGCTGGCCGCGTACCTGTTCACGCGCGACCACGCGCGGATCTGGCGCGTGGGCGAGGGGCTCGAGTACGGGATGATCTCCATCAACACCGGATTCATCAGCGCCGCCGAGGCGCCGTTCGGCGGCGTCAAGGAGTCCGGCATCGGCCGCGAGGGCTCGCACCACGGCATCGAGGACTTCCTCGAGATGAAGTACATGGCCTGGGCCGGGATCCGCTGACGGGCGACGGCGAGCGACCCGGATGAGCAGGCTCGGCGGGCACGTCGTCGTCGACCAGCTGGTCGCCCAGGGCATCGACACCGTGTTCGGCGTCCCGGGCGAGTCGTTCCTGACCGTGCTCGACGGCCTCTGGGAGCGTCGCGAGCGCATCCGCTTCGTCACCGCGCGCCATGAGGCCACGGCCTCCCACACGGCGGAGGCGTGGGGCAAGCTGACCGGTCGACCCGGCGTCTGCCTGGTCACGCGCGGGCCCGGCGCCACGCACGCGTCCGTCGGGGTGCACACCGCCTTCCAGGACTCGACGCCGATGCTGCTCCTCGTCGGCCAGGTCGAGCGCGGTCACCTGGGACGCGAGGCGTTCCAGGAGGTCGACCTCGCCGCGATGTTCGCCCCGCTCGCGAAGTGGGCGGTGCAACTCGAGCGCGCCGAGGACATCCCCGCGGTCCTCACCCGCGCCGTCGAGGTCGCGCTCGCCGACCGGCCCGGTCCGGTGGTGGTGGCGATACCGGAGGACCTGCAGCGCGACCGCGTCGAGGTCGCCGACGGCGCCTACGTCGCGCCCGCCTGGCGGGAGCCCGATCCCTCGGACCTCGACGGGCTGCACGCCTGGCTGGGCGAGGCCGAGCGGCCGCTGATCATCGTCGGCGGCTCGCGCTGGTCGCAGGAGGCCGGCGACGCGCTGGCCGCGTGGGCCGGCGCCTCCGGCGTCCCGGTCGCGGCGCAGTTCCGCCGCCAGGACCGGATCGACAACGAGCACCCCGCGTACGTCGGCGACCTCGGGCTGGGCTGCAACCCCGAGCTCGCCGCGCGCGTGGGGGAGAGCGACTGCGTCGTCCTGCTCGGCGGACGCTTCGGCGACGTGCCCTCCGGCGGCTACACCCGCCTCGGCGTGCCGCGCCACACGGGCGGGCGCCTCGTGCACATCCATGCCGACCCGGCCGAGCTCGGCCGGGTCTACGAGCCGGACCTCGCGATCGCCGCGGTCGCGCCGCTGGTCGTCGAGGGCCTTGCGGCGCGCGGCGTCCTCGCGCCCGGCCCGCGCAGCGCGTGGGCGGACGCGGCGCGCGCGGACTACGAGGCGTGGTCGACGCCGGCGCCGCGGGACCTCGACAGGGTCGACCTCGGCCAGGTGCTCCGCCACCTCGACGCGCTGCTGCCCGACGACGCCGTCATCGCGAACGGCGCCGGCAACTACACCGTCTGGGTCCACCGCTACCACCGGCACCGGCGCGTGGGCACGCAGCTCGCGCCGACCAGCGGGGCGATGGGGTACGGCATCCCCGCCGCGATCGCCGCCGCGCTGCAGGATCCGACGCGCACCGTCGTCGCCTTCGCCGGCGACGGCTGCTTCCAGATGGCGGCGCACGAACTGGCGACCGCGGTGCAGGAGGGGCTGCGGTTGGTCGTGATCGTCGCGGACAACGGCATGCTGGGGACGATCCGGATGCACCAGGAGCGCTCGTTCCCGGGGCACGTCGAGGGAACCGCGCTCGCCAATCCCGATATCGCCGCGCTCGCCGCCGCGTACGGCTGCCACGGCGAGCGCGTCGAGCGCGACGCCGATGTCCCGGGCGCGCTCCAGCGCGCGCTCGCCGCGGAGCGCCCCGCGGTCGTCCACCTGCGCGTCGACCCGCGCGCGATCACTCCGACCGCGCTACTCGGGTAGGGTCGGTCCATGCGCGTCTACGCCCTCCACTGCGGCGGCGATCTCCAGGACGTCGGGATCTTCGATCCTGCGCATCCCCAGGCCGGGGAGGCGCTCTACAACCCGTACTACATGTACGTCGTCACGCACCCGCGCGGCAACGTGCTGCTCGACACGGGCGCACATCCCACCCTTCGGACCGATCCGCGGTCGCGTCTCGGCGCCATGGCCGACGTGTTCGAGGCGCTGCTCGACCCGGAGCACACGGTGCCGGGCTGCCTCGCGACGATCGGCATGACGCCCGCCGACATCGACGTGGTCGTGCAATCGCACCTGCACTTCGACCACGCGGGCGGCCTCGAGCACCTCGGTCACGCGCCCGTGCTCGTCCAGCAGGCGGAGCTCGACTTCGCGTTCGACCGCTCGCACGACCAGGCGGAGATCTACCTCGTCGACGACTTCGCCGACGGCGTCGACTGGCGTCCGCTCGCCGGCGCGCACGACATCTTCGGCGACGGATCGCTCGTCATCCACCCGACGCCCGGGCATACCGCCGGGCACCAGTCGCTGTGGGTGCGCACGCCGGATCGCCCGACGTTCCTCCTGTGCGACGCCGCGTACCTGATCGCGCCGATGCGCGCGCGCCGCCTGCCGGGCGTCCTGTGGAGTGGCGACGCGATGCTCGACTCCTGGGACCGGATCGAGGCGATCGAGGCCGACACCGGGTGCCGCCTGATCGCCACGCACGCGCTCGACTACGCGACGGCCGTGCCCAAGCCCCCGGACGCCTGGGCCTGACCGTGCCGCGGCAGCGCGGTCGCTGCGGTCACGCGCGACGCTCGCCGGCGAGCAGGGCACCGACGGTCAGCGCCAGGTCCTCGTCGTCGCCGGTCATCGCCGCGGCCGCCGCGCCGCGGCGGGAGACCAGGTCGCACGCGGTCGTCAGCTCTGCGGTGCGCGCCGCCCATCCGGCGGCGTCGGCGACGTTCTCGTCGTGTCCTTCGAGCGCGTGGAGCGGCGCGAGGTCCGCGAGCCGGTCGACGAGCGCGCGCGTGCCGGCGACGGTCAGGTACGGCGGGTCCCCCCACAGGCACTCGTAGAGCGCGTCGCCGACGAACAGCACGCGATCGTCGGGCACCCAGGCCACGACGGAGTCGGCGGCGTGGTCGCCGCCGACGTGGCGCAGCTCGACCGTGACGTCGCCGAGATCCACCGCGTGCGCCTCGTCGAACACGACGGTCGGGAGGACGATCTCGAGGTCGTCCCGGACCGGCAGCTCCGCCCGGATGTGCGGCAGCGAGAAGGCGAGCTCGAGGCCGTCGCGCACGCGCTGCTCGAGCGCCGCATCGTCCCACGCGTAGGAGCGCTGGACCGCGAGGCCCTCGGCGGTGCCGCGGGAGGCGATCACCGGAGCGTCGACGGCGGCCGACCCGAAGCTGTGGTCCCAGTGCCAATGGGTGAGGGCGATGCCCACGATCGGCGGGCGCCCGTGGGCGTCCAGCTCGGCGACGAACGCCGCGAGGTGGCCGGGCGAGGCGCCGCTCTCGACGAGGAGGGTGCCGGCCGTTCCGCGGACGGCCCCGAGCACCGGGCGATCCGTGCTCTCGTCCGGGGTGAAGCGATCGACGCGGGCGGAGACCTCCTCGAAGCGGCAGGCACGCGGCACCGGCCGAGGCGCGGACGGCATCACGACTCCCGCACGGTGATCGGCACGTTGATCGCACCGGCCTTCTCGAAGACGAACGTGGCGTCGAACGCGTCGCCCGTGGCCAGCGGCTTGGCGAGGTCCATGAGCATCACGTGGTAGCCGCCGGGTTCCAGCGCGACGCCGCCCTCGGCCGGGATGGCGATCCCGTCGACCCGGCGCATCGACATCGCGCCGTCCATCTGGTGGTCCATCGCCTCCCCGCCCATCGCGTGGCCGTCGGCGTCCTCGACCGCGATCGTGTGGTGGATCTGCGCCCCGGCGGCGACCGCGTTCGGCACCTGCACGTTGACCAGCCGGTCGTCTTCCCCGGCGCCGGTGACGACCGCGTACAGCGCACCGGTCTCCTGCGACGGCGCGGTCGTGCGCGCCCAGCCGTCGGTCACCGTGAGGCCCTTCTCCTGCTCCGTGCTGCCACAGGCGCCGACCAGCAGCGCGAGCGCGATGACGAGGCCCGCGCCGAGCAGCGGCAGGCGGTGGGCGGGCGTGCGCATCAGGAGGCCTCCTGCGTCGGGGGTGCGATCTGGCCGAGCGCCGTCGCGAGATCCGCGCGCAGCGTGTCGACGGTCGTGCCGAACGGCCACTGGACGAGGACGCGACCACGGTCGTCGATGGCGTACAGGAAGGAGGTGTGCACGACCTCCGTCGCGCCATCGGCGCTCGTCGTGACGGCGTAGTCCGCGGCCAGCGCCTTCGCGATGCGCCTCAGTCGGGCGTCGTCGGCCGTCCGCAGCGCGGCGCCGCCGGGGAAGAAGGCGTCCACGTACGGGACGAGGACGCGCCCGGTGTCGCGCTCGGGGTCCACGGTGATCATGGCGAACGCGATGCGATCGCGGTCCGCGGCCGGCGTCTCACGCATCACGGTGCGCAGATCGGCGAGGGTGGTCGGGCAGACGTCGGGGCAGTTCGTGAAGCCGAGGAACAGCAGGAGGAGGCCGCCTTCCGGCCCGCGCAGCCGGTACGGGCGGCCGCCGTCGGCGACGTCGGGCAGACGCAGAGCACCGACCTCGGGCGCGGGGTCGCGGACCAGGCCGCCGTACGGGGAGGTCGACGTGCCGGCGTCGTGGATGATCGCCGCGGGCTCGTCGCCGCTCGGCGTCGCCGTCCCGCCGCAACCGGCGAGGAGGACGGCGGCGAGCAGGATGCTGAGCGGGCGGGCCATGGCGGGATCGAGCGCGGCGGCGCTCCTGCGCCTATTGTTGCGCGGTGCTGCGCGTCGCCCGTCCACCAGTCGATGTGCTGTCCGCAGGCGACATCGCGGCCATCGACGCCGCGTGGCGGACCCTGGTCAGCGAGGTCGGCGTGCAGTTCGAGAACCCGCGTGCCCTGGCCGTCCTGCGGGAGGCCGGACAGGAGGTGGAGGGCGAGACGGTGCGCTTCGACGCCGACTGGGTGGCGTCGTGCGTGGCGGCCGCGCCGTCGTCGTTCGTCTGGCACGGGCGCGCATCGGCACGGGACATCCCGCTCGGCGCCGGCGTGACCGCGTTCGCCCCCGCGTACGGCGCGCCCTTCGTCACCTGCGCCGGAGAGCGGCGGCCGGGCACACTCCAGGACCTCCGCAACCTCGTGGCGCTGATCCAGGACGCCGACGAGCTGGACGTCGCGGGCGGCGTCGTCGTGGAGGCGCAGGACGTCCCCGTGGAGACGCGCCACCTCACCCTGCTGCGGACGCTCGCGGTCGAGTCCGACAAGCCGTTCATGGCGGCGGTGTCCTCGCCGGAGGCGACGGAGGACAGCGTCCGCATCGCCGACATCGCCCTCGGCGGGCTGGACGGGCGCTGCGCGCTCACGGCGATCGTCAACTCGAACTCGCCGCTGCGCTGGGACGAGCGGATGTCGGACGCGATGATGATCCTCGCGCGCCACGGGCAGGCGCCGATCGTCATGCCCGGCGCTCTGCTCGGCGCGATGGCGCCGGTCACGATCGCGGCGGGCCTCGCGCAGCACCTCGCGGAGGCCTTCGCCGCGATCGCCCTGATCCAGACGGTGCGGCCCGGCGCGCCGGTGATCCTCGGCGGCGGCACGCCGATCACCGACATGCAGTCGGGTGCTGCGGGCTTCGCCGGCCCGGAGCTCGCCGTCGCGATCGTCGCGGCCGGTCAGCTCGCGCGCCACTACGGCCTCCCGCTGCGGGCGCTCGGCGGCGCCCTGACCACCAGCCAGGTGACGGACGCCCAAGCCGGGTGGGAGGGCATGCAGGTGATGAAGGCCGCGCTCGACGCCCACGCGGACGTCGTCATGCACGCGGCCGGCTGGCTCGACGCGGGCCTGGTGACCGGCTACGAGAAGCTGATCGCGGACCTCGACGTGATCGCCTCGGTGGCCGTCGAGTACGGGCCCCTGGTCGTGGACGACCAGACGCTCGCCGTCGACGTCATCCGCGAAGTCGGCCATGGCGGCCACTTCTTCGGCGTCGACCACACGCTGACGCGCTTCCGCACCTGCTTCCACCGGCCGGCCGTCGCCGTGACCCAGAACATCGAACGCTGGCGCGCAGCCGGCGCGCTGACCGCCGAGCAGCGGGCGGAGGCGATCTGGCGGGACCGGCTCGAGGCCCACGAGCCGCCGCCGATCCCCGACGACGTGCGGGCGGAGATCGACCGCTACGTCGAGGTGCGGACGGAGGAGATCTCGGGCTGATCGAGGTGGGTGCACCCCAAAGGGGTCAGACGGATTCGGGGCATGCGCACCGGTCAGCGGTGCGACTGCCGGGTTGCCGATGCCCCAAATCCGTCTGACCCCTTTGGGGTGCACCCATACGATCAGCCGCGGGACATCACCCCCGCCGGCCGACGCCCGCCAGGCGGGCGATGGCGGCCGGATCCCAGCCGTTCATGAAGTCCGCGTGGTACCCGGCCGTGGACCCGGAATCCAGCGTCCAGTCGTGCGGCTCGCCGTCGCTCGGGTAGCGCACGATCAGGGTCAGCGAGGGGATCGACACGGGATGCGTGCTCGGGCAGACGCCGCGGTCGGCGCGGGCGACGTGCGCGGAGCCCGGCAGGAAGGCATGCGTGCCGTCCCAGCAGGTGGCGAAGCGCACGACGCCCTCGATGCCGGTGGCGCAGGTCGGCACGGTCGCCGACAGCGCGGCGTCCTCGACGTCGGCGCAGCGGAACCCGATGCCCTGCTGGGCGGTCGTCGCGAGGCGGTCGCCGCGGACGACCTGGAAGTCCGCGGGGAAGGTCGCGGTCCGACCGGTGCGGCTCTTCGCGCCCTTGTACATCGCCCGCACGGACGTCGGGAGCACCGTCTTGCCGTCCGCCATCAGACCCGGCACCCAGTACGCGGACCCGTCGCGGGTGCGGTCGCAGGTCGTGGCGTCGCCGGCGAGGTTCGCGGCCCGCAGCGCGGCGGGCGTGGAGGCGGGGTTGATCGTGGTCGCGCCGAAGAAGTCGTGGACGTGCCCCGTCTCGGGCTGGCCCGGGAAGACGATCGGATCGAAGGTGCCCGACGTGACGTACGCGCAGTCCGTCTTGATGCCGCGACCGCGGTGGCGGCCCGGCCGACCCTCGGTCGGCGCAACGGTGACCGGGGCCCCGGTCACCGCGCTGTCGTCGCCCGGGCGCTCTGGCCGCTCCGGCCGCTCCGGCCGTGCCGGCCGCTCCGGCCGTGCCGGCCGCTCCGGTCGGTCCCCTCGCTGATCGTCGCCGGTCGGCGGCGCCGCGCCGGGCGCCGGCTGGCTCGCGACGTCGCCGGGCCGCGACGGACGCTCGTGGTCATGCGCGGCCAGCGCGCTCCCGGCCGTGGCCAGCGCGACGAGCGCGGCGATGGCGATCATGGGCAACGAGCGCATGCGGGTCCTCCGGAGGCGGCGGGTTCGAGGTTGCTGACGCGCGAGTCCGCCTGATCTGACGCGGCGGTCAGGCCGGCGGGCGGCGCGCCAATTGGGTGCCCTGCGCGGAGTTGTGGGCGTCGAGGGCGATCGCATCGCCGCGCCAGTCGTCGACGGAGTGCTCGATCGGGGTGCCGTCGGCCGTGTGCACCGTCCGCGCCTGGCGGAGGATCGGCGTGCCGGCGCGGACCTCGAGGAGCGACGCCGTGGCGCGGTCGGCGGCGACGGCGCTGATGCGGTGCCGGCCCGACACGACCTCGATGCCGTGCCCGGCGAGCGTCGCGTAGACGGATCCCGTCGTCAGGTCCGCGTCGACGAGCAGCGCGCCGACGGGCTCCGGATACGCGGCCCGCTCCACCATGACGGGCGCGCCGTCGAGCAGGCGGACGCGCTCGAGCGTCCAGCAGAGCGCACCGTCCCCGAGGCGCAGCTCCTCGGCGACGTCGGCCGGGACCGGTCGGCGGACCAGCTCGACCACCCGCGCCCCGGGCGTCGCGCCGGTCCGCCGGGCCCAGGCGCTGAAGGACAGGAGCTCCGCGAACGACTGCAGGCGCGGGCGGGCGAGCACGGTCGTGCGCGCGCCGCGGCGGGTCTGCACGAGGCCCTCCGACCGCAGCGTCGCGATCGCCTGCCGCACCGTGCCGCGCGCGAGGCCGGTCGCGGTCATCAGCGCGGCGTCGCCCGGGACGACGTCGCCCGGCCGCAGCTCGCCCGCGGTGATCGCATCGCGCAGGGCGTCGGCGAGGCGCGCGTGCGCGGGCGCGTCGGGCGCGGCCGCGAAGCGCTGTTCGATGGCCGCCAGGGCGTGCTTGACATGACTAGACACGTCTGCGACCTTGCGGTTCAGATGTCCAGACAGGACCAGCCATGAGCGAGACTGTACCGAGCCGCGCGCGGATCGTCATCGTCGGCGGCGGCGTGATCGGCTGCAGCATCGCGTACCACCTGGCGGCGCAGGGCGAGCGCGACGTCGTGGTGCTCGAGCAGACGGCGATCGGCGGGGGCACCACGTGGCACGCGGCGGGCATGGTGGGGCGCCTGCGCGCGAGCAGCACGTTCGCCCGGATGTGCGACATCTCCGCGACCCTCTACGCCGGACTCGAGGAGGAGACCGGCGAGCACGTCGACTGGCGCCAGTGCGGAACGCTGTACGTGGCCCGCTGCGAGGAGCGGATGGTCCAGTACCGCCGCACCGGCGCGATGGCCCAGCACCTCGGCATCGACGTGGAGATGGTCTCGCCGCACGAGGCGATCGACCTGTTCCCCCTCCAGCGCGGCGACGACCTCGTCGGGGGCCTGCACATCCCCGACGACGGGAAGGTCGAGCCGGCGGGCGTCGCACGGGCGCTCGCGCAGGGCGCGCGCATGCGCGGTGCGACCGTCTGCGAGGAGGCGCGCGTCACCGCGCTGGTCGTCTCGGACGGTCGGGCGACCGGCGTGCAGCTCGCGGACGGGTACGTGATCGAGGCCGAGGAGATCGTCCTCTGCGGCGGCATGTGGACGCGGGATCTCGCACGCGCCCACGGCATCCACGTCCCCCTCGCGCCCGTCGAGCACCACTACGCGGACTCGAAGCCGATCCCCGGCGACATCGACATGTACCCGTGCACGCGTGACGCCGACGGCTGCACGTACTACCTGACCGTCCACGACCGCATCCGGCTCGGCGCGTTCCAGGCCGTGACCAAGGCGTGGGACGTCGACCCCGTGCCGTATCCGTTCTCGTACAGCCTGCTCGAGGATGACTGGGAGCACTTCGCCCCGCCGCTGCGCGAGGGCCTGCACCGGCTCCCGGTGCTGGAGGAGGTCGGCTTCGATCGGTTCGTCAACGGCCCTGAGTCGTTCACCCCCGACGCCAACTTCATGCTCGGCCCCGCGCCGAGCGTCCCCGGCGTCTGGATCGCCGCGGGGATGAACTCGGCCGGCCTCGCGTTCGGCGGTGGCGTGGGGGCCGCGCTCGCGCACTGGCTCGTCGAGGGGCACCAGCCGTTCGACCTCAGCATGGTCGACCCCGCGCGCTTCGCCCCGGAGCAGGACGACCTCGCCTACCTGCGCGAGCGCGTCACGGAGGCGCTCGGCACGCATTACCTGATGGCGTACCCGAACCGCGAGCTGACGACGGGCCGCGGCCTCCGCCGCTCGCCCGTCCACGATCGCCTCGCCGCCGCGGGGGCGTGGTTCGGCGAGAAGGCGGGCTACGAGCGGGCCAACGTGTTCGGCGAACCCGGCACGACGCCGACGATCACCTACGGCTTCAGCCGCCAGTCGTGGTTCGGGGACCACCGCGACGAGCACCTGGCGTGCCGCGAGCGCGCCGCGCTGTTCGACCAGTCCGGCTTCGGCAAGCTCGACGTGGTCGGTGCCGATGCGTGCGCCGTGCTGCAGCGCCTGTGCGCCAACGACGTCGACGTCGTGCCCGGCACCCTGGTGTACACGGCGATGCTCGACGACCGCGGCCGCTTCGCCAGCGACTGCACCGTCCTGCGGCTCGCCCGGGATCGCTTCCGGATCGTCACCGGCACCGCCCAGCGCATCCGCGACCTGTGGCACGTGCGCCACGGCGTGCGCGACGGCGAGGACTGCCGGGTCGACGACGTCACCGCCGACCACGCCGTGCTGTCCCTGATGGGCCCGCGCTCGCGCACGCTGCTCGCGGAGTGCAGCCCGGACGACTTCGGCAACGCCGCCTTCCCGTTCGGCGCGGTGCGCGCGGTGCGCATCGACGACGCCGAGGTCACCGCCGCGCGCGTCACCTACGTCGGGGAGCTCGGCTGGGAGTTCCACGTGCCGATCGCCGACGCGCCAGCCGTGTACTGGGCGCTCGCGCGCGTCGGGGACGACGATGCGGCCCGCCTCGCGGGGCACTACGCGATCAACTCGCTGCGGCTCGAGAAGGCCTACCGCGCCTGGGGGCACGAGCTCTCGCCCGACGAGACGCCGCTCGAGGCCGGCCTCGGCTTCGCCGTCGCCTGGGACAAGCCCGGCGGCTTCGTGGGCCGGGACGCGCTGCTCGCCCAGCGCGAGGCGGGAGCCGACGCGCTGCCGAAGCGGCTGCTCCAGTACCGCGCCCGGGATCCCGAGCTGGTCCTGTGGGGCGGCGAGCGGGTCCGGCGGGACGGCGCGCCGGTCGGCTACACGACGAGCGGCGCGTACGGCCACGCGG
The DNA here is from genome assembly GCA_032119475.1 of Thermoleophilia bacterium. GTDB lineage: Bacteria > Actinomycetota > Thermoleophilia > Gaiellales > F1-60-MAGs149 > F1-60-MAGs149. Next base: position 18,239 of record JAUMCA010000035.1, read on the forward strand.
TCGGCGGCGCCGTCGCGCTCGGGTACGCGCGCCATGCGGACGGCGTGAGCGCGGACTGGGTCGCGTCCGGCCGCTTCACCGTCGAGGTGAACGGGGAGCAGCACCCGGTCGACGCCGCGCTGCGGCCCTTCTACGACCCGGACCGCACGCGCATCCTCGCGGAGACGGCGGCGTGATCGAGCGCGCGGACGTCGTGGTCATCGGCGGCGGCGTGACCGGCTGCAGCATCGCCTACCACCTCGCGAGGGCCGGAGCCGGCTCCGTCGTCCTCGTCGAGAAGGGCGAGCTCACGAGCGGGTCGACGCACCACGCCGCCGGCCTCGTCACGCAGTACAACCCGTCCCAGACGATGATGCGGTTCCGCCGCTACTCGATCGAGCTGTACACGGAGCTCGAGGTGTTCGAGCGAACGGGGTCCCTGCGGATCGCGTCGTCGCCGGAGCAGCTCGCCGAGCTGCGGCGCGGCGTCTCGCGGGCGCGGGGCATCGGCCTCGACGTGAGCCTGCTGTCCCCCGAGGAGTGCCTCGAGCGGATGCCGGCCGCGTCCCCCGCGTCGCTCCACGGCGGCATCTGGGTGCCCGAGGACGGCTGGCTGGATCCGCACCGGACCACCTACGCGCTGGCCAACGCCGCGCGCGAGCTGGGCGTCGAGATCGTGCAGCGCTGCCGCGTCACGGGCATCCGCCGCCGTCCGGACGGCGCCGTTGCCGCCGTGGAGACCGAGCAGGGGGCGATCGAGACGCCGTGCATCGTCAACGCGGCCGGCATGTGGGCTCCGCGCGTGTGCGCGATGGTCGGCACGTGGGTGCCGTCGACGCCGGTCGACCACCAGCACATCGCCCTGACCGCGGTGCCCGGCCACGAGCTGCCCCGGGACATGCCGTGCTTCCGCGACCCCGACAACCTGGTCTACGGCAAGTCCGAGGCCGGCGGCATCCTCTTCGGGGGGTATGAACCGGATGCGCCGGCGCGGTGGATCGACGGTGTCCCGTGGGACCACGGCGCGCGCTCGATGCCGGCGGACGAGGAGCGCTTCGCGCAGCTCATGCAGGGCGCGATCCGGCGCTTCCCCTTCCTCGAGCGGGCGGGCGTCGTCGCCCTGATCTGCCATCCGGACGCCATGACGCCCGACGCCAATCCGCTGCTCGGGCCGATGCCCGGCGTCCCCGGCTTCTGGGTCGCGGCCGGCCTGTCGCTGAACGGGTTCGGCGGCGCCGGCGGCATCGGCAAGGCGGTGGCCGAGTGGATCACCGCGGGCGAGACCGAGTGGGACGTCTCCGGGTACCGCCCGTGGCGGTTCCACTCCGTGTACCGGGACCCGAAGCACGCGGCGATCGCCGGGCAGGAGACGTACCGGTACTACTACCGGCTGCGCTACCCCTACGACCAGGATGAGTGGGGACGGCCGTCGCGCCTCTCCGCGTTGCACTCGCGCCTGCAGGAGGCCGGCACCGTCTTCGGCGTGAAGTCCGGCTTCGAGCGCGCGGAGTACGTCGATCCGGCCGCGCCGTGGCGCCGGATGGGCGCCGACCAGCGCGGGTGGGGGTGGGGCGCGCCGCCCTTCCTCGACCTCATCGGCGAGGAGCACCGCGCGATGCGCGAGACCGCCGGCATCATCGACCTCTCGTCCTTCGGCAAGATCCGGGTCAGCGGACCCGATGCCCTCGTGCTCCTCGAGCTGGCCTGCGACGCGGCGATCGACCGCCCGGTCGGCAGCGTCGTGTACACGCAGATGCTCGACCACCGCGGCGGCGTCATCGCCGACGTGACGGTCACCCGGCTCGCCGCGGACGACTTCCGGATGGTCACCGGTGCGGGCGCGCTAGCGGCGGACCTCGGGTGGCTCGCGGGCATCGCGCACCGCCTGGCCCTCGACGTCGGCCTCGCGGACGAGTCCGATGCGCTGACCGTGATCGGCCTGTGGGGCCCGGCGGTCCGCGCGATCATGGCCGCCGCCTGCGCGGAGGACGTCGCCGACATCGAGTTCGCGACCGGGCGCGACATCCGCGTGGGTCCCGCGCCGTGCTTCGCGCAGCGGATCACCTACGTCGGCGAGCACGGCTTCGAGCTGTACGTCGATCCGCGCTGGGCCGTCGCCGTCTGGGACGCGCTCCACGCGGCCGGCGCCGAGCACGGCCTGCGCGTCTGCGGCTACCGGGCGCTGGACGGGCTGCGCCTGGAGAAGGGCTACCGCTACATCGGCACGGACCTCACCCCGAGCGACACGCCGGACCAGGCGGGCCTGGCGTTCTGCGCGCGCAAGGACGCCGACTTCATCGGCAAGGAGGCGCTCGCGGCGCGTCGCGCCGCCGGCTTCGCGACGCGCATCCGCACCCTGGCCATCGGGGATGGCGAGTGGGCACCAGCGTACGGCGGCGAGGCGGTGGAGTGCGACGGCGCCGTGATCGGCCGGCTGCGCTCCGTGGCGTACGGGTACACCGTCGGCCGCATGCTGGGCTACGCCTACCTGCCGACGGCGGTGGGGGAGGGCGCCGTGCTCACCGTGGAGACGCTCGACGGCCCCGTCGCCGCGACGGTCGTCGCCGACCGGCTCGTCGATCCGGATGGCACGCGGATGCGCTGACCGCGGGCGCGCTCAGCGCTTGCGGGCCAGCGTGTAGGTCGCGGTGGCGGTGGCCTTGTCGCCCGAGCTGGCGACGAAGGTCGTCGTCAGCCGGACGCGGATCGCCACGCGCTTGCGCGCCCTGATCGCCGTCCGGTTGAGTCGGCAGATGACCGCCGTCGAGACGTTCCCGCTGATCGGCCTCGGCGCCACTCGGCACGCGATGATGCGCTTGCCGCGCACGGTGATCCGGCCGATCTGCTCGAAGGTGCCGCTGAGGTTGGTGGTCACCTGGGTCGCGAGGGCCCAGCGGATCTGCGTCCGCCGCTTCACGGCCACCGTCGGCCTGACCACGATCTTCGCGGGCGTGAAGCGGGCGGTGCGGAGCGTGTGCTCGCCCGTCGTCGTGCTGGTCGCGATCCAGGCGAGGACGATCGCGCCGTTGCGCGCGGCGGCGATCGACGGGCGGGTCGCGACCGAGGCGCCGTTGAGCGGCGCGACGGCGACGGCGGCCCACGCTCCGGCGGGCGTCGTCGCGTTCGCGGTGGCGACCTGCCCGCTGCGCAGGTACGCGATGGCCGCCTGCCCCGTGCCGCCGACGGCCAGGGCCGGCAGCTGCGCGACCCCGTCGCCGGTGATCGCCTGCTGCGTGCCCCGCACGAGCGCGGCGTAGGGGAGCGCGCTGAGGGTCTGCGCACCGGACTGGCTCGACACCCAGGTCACGACCGCGCTGCCGGTGTCGTCGCTGGCCACGCCGACCGAGTCGTCGACGACGGGAGCCGTCCCGGTCGTCGCCGCGGTCGCCGGGGCGGTCGGCGGCGCCGTCGCGGCGAAGCGCTGCACCATCAGCGCGTCGCCGTCCTTCCAGGCCACCGTCGTCAGGCCCGTGCGGTCGACGTCGATCGCCGTGCTCGTCTTCGTCGTGTCGGTCGTGCCGCTCAGGTTCGCGGCGGTGCCGATCGTGACCGCCCCGCTCGCGACGCTGAGCGGTGCCCAGCGCACGGTGCGGTTGAGCGCCTGCTGCTCGACCCACGCGACGCCGCCCTGGCTGTCGCCGTTGCCGTCGATCGCGAGGCCGCCGGAGGCGGCCGTGGAGAGCGTGGCCGTCGTGCACAGCGCGAGGCCGGCGCTGCAGGTCGTGACGTTCGCGCTGACGAGGGCGTTGACGACGGTGGTGTGGGCCACGGCCAGCGCACCGCCGGCGAGAGCGGCGGCGTCCTGCACCGACGGCCGCTCCGCGCCCGTGTACAGGTCGGCCGTGGTGCCCCACGTGCCGGCGCGGCGCGCCCGCGCCTGGATCTTCGCGGTCGCGCCGGCGTCGACCGTCCACACCGCGGTGGCCGTGCCGTCCACGTCGATCACGAG
>JAUMCA010000036.1:0-2036 GCA_032119475.1 Thermoleophilia bacterium
CGCCGGCTTCCCGATCACGTCCGACGCCGTCCGCCCGAACGAGCCGACGCCCTCGCCGACGAGCGTCGCCGAGGGCCCGCTCGCCCTGCTCTGGCGCGGCGCGCTCGGCCTCGTCGGCATCGGCGCACTCCTGGCCTGGGTGACGCTCGACGAACCGCTCTACAAGCAGCTCGCCGTCGCCGTCCTGGCGGGGGCGATCACCGCCACGATCACCGTCGCCCTGACCGACCGTCGCGAGACGTCGCGGCGCACGGCCATGATCGGCCGCGAACATGAGCTGCGGTTGCGTGAGCGCCAGCTCGTGCACGCCCAGCACGCGCTCGAACGCGAACGCAGTCGCGTGGCACTCTTCCAGCGCGCGGCGGAGGGTCTGCGCGGCCAGCGCGAGATCGGCGCCATCGCGACCGCCGGGCTTGAGCTGATCACGACGGCCTCGGCCGCCGACTGCGGCGCCATCTACCTGCGCCCCGACGACCGCGATGAGTTCCAGCTCGCCGGCGTGCGCGGCATCGCGCCGGAGCGGGTCCCCCACCCCAACAAGTTCGCGACCCACAGCGCCGGACGCGAGGCCCTCGGCGGCCTGCGCGCGATGGCCACCACGCACGGCCCAAGCGGCGTGATCCACGAGCTCGGCCACCGCATCCGCGTGGAGTCGTTCATCCCGATCGTCCGCCGCGGCCGCGCCATCGGCCTCGTCTGGACGGCCCGCACCGAGGGGCAACCCTTCAGCGTGCCGGAACTCGCGACCGCCGGCGGCATCGCCGACCTCGTGGCCGCGGAGATCACGGGCGCCAGCGCCCTCGCCCGCGCGATCGACGCCGCCCGTATCTCACAGATCATGATCGAGCACGCCCCGGATCCGGTGGCGCTCTTCTCCGCGAGCGGCAAGGTCCTCGTGGAGAACCCGCCGATGGCGCTCCTGCGCGGCAAAGCCCTGGCGGTCGACGTCCCCGAGACGATGCGCCAGGGCGAGATCCGCGACGAAGTCGTGACCGACGCGGGACGGCGCGTCCTCACCCGCTACGCCACGCCCGTCACCGACGGCGAGGGCCGCCCGATCGGCCGGCTTGTCGCCCTGCGAGACGTGACGGCCGAGCGCGAGGCCGACCGCCTCAAGGACGAGTTCTTTGCCCTGGTCTCCCACGAGCTCCGCACGCCGCTCACGTCGATGCTCGGCTACCTGGAACTCGTCCGCGACGAGGAGCTCTCCGAGGACGGCCTGGAGTTCATCGACGTCATCGAGCGCAACGCCCACCGGCTGCAGCGCGTCGTCGGTGACCTCCTCTTCGTGGCGCGCTTCGAGGCCGGCCACATTCCGATCCTCGAGGGTCCGCTCGACGTGCGCGTCCTCTGCGACGAGGCGATCGCGGCCGCATTGCCGGCGGCGGATCGCTCGAACGTGAAGCTCCACCTCGACGCCGACCGGACGGCCTTCATGGACGCCGACCGCGACCGGCTCGGCCAGACGCTCGACAACCTCGTCAACAACGCGATCAAGTTCACGCCCGAGGGCGGCGACGTAACGCTGCGCTTGCGCGACCGGGGCGACTCGATCGTCGTCGAGGTGCAGGACTCCGGCGAGGGCATCGATCCCGACGAGATCGACAACATCTTCAAGCGCTTCTACCGCTCCGGCCGCGTCGTGCGGCGAGCAGTCCACGGTGCGGGCCTCGGCCTCACCATCGTGCGCTCGATCGTGGAGGCGCACGGCGGCACCGTCCGCGTGACGTCCCGCCTGGGCCGTGGCTCGACCTTCACGGTGACGCTCCCACGCGAGCGTGACCGCGCCGCGGCTGGCGTCCCGGTCTACGACGCCGTCCGCGCCGCAGAGCCGCCCCAAGCGGCGTAGGGGCCTTCCGGTCGGGGTGGGGCGGTCCCGCCGGAGACGCGGATCGCGAGGTCCGTTTTCGGCCTGGCGGCCGCAAACGTACATCGCGACGCGGACTCTCTCCAGCAGGACCACCCCACCCCGACCTGCTGACTGGCGGTGCCGTCGCCCTCTAAACGTCATCTGAGCTGGTTGGCGGCGTGACTCG
>JAUMCA010000037.1:0-4349 GCA_032119475.1 Thermoleophilia bacterium
AATGCGTGGCGGTGAGTCGTGCGCGGCATCTGCACCCCAAACGCGTCTGACCCCTTTGGGGTGCTCACCTCCCGCTCGACCCAAAATGTCCGCCCGGTAGGCTTCCCGCATGAAGATCCGCGCCGCAGTGCTCGAGGAGTTCGGCAAGCCGCTCGTCGTCCAGGAGGTCGACCTCGCGGAGCCGAAGGCGGGGGAGGTGCTCGTGCGCATCGAGGCGTGCGGCGTCTGCCACACCGACCTCTACACGGCGTCGGGTGCCGATCCCACGGGCTATGCGCCGTGCGTGCTCGGCCACGAAGGTGCGGGCGTCGTCGAGAAAGTGGGCGAGGGCGTGACGCTGGTCCAGCCGGGCGACCACGTGATCACGCTGTTCGCGCCCGAGTGCGGCGAGTGCGTCCACTGCCGCAGCCCGCGCACGAACCGCTGCATCGCGATCCGGGACGAGCAGGGGCGCGGCTACCTGCCGGACGGCACGGCGCGGTTGTCGCGCGCCGGCGAGGAGCTCCGCCACTTCATGGGCACCTCGACCTTCGCCGAGTACACGGTGATGCCGGAGATCGCCCTCGCCAAGGTCAGTCCGGAGGCGCCGCTCGCCGGATGCGCGCCGTTCGCCTGCGGCCTGTCGACCGGCATCGGCGCCGCGCTGTACACCGCGCAGGTCGAGCAGGGGGCGACCGTGGCCGTGTTCGGCTGCGGGCTCGTCGGCCTCGGTGCCGTGATCGGCGCGCGCCTGGCGGGCGCCGAGCGGATCATCGCGATCGACCTCGCCGAGGGGCGGCTCGCGGACGCGCGCCACCACGGCGCGACCGACACCCGGATCGCCGACGCCGACACCGTCGAGTGGCTGAAGGAGCAGACGGGCGGCTACGGCATCGACTACACGTTCGAGGCGACCGGCAACGTCGCCGTGATGCGCCAGGCGGTCGAGAGCGCCCGCGAGGCGTGGGGGCTCGCCACCATGTGCGGTGTCGCCGGCAAGGGCGAGCTGCTCGAGATCATCCCGCGCTTCCTGATCACCGGCCGCCGGGTCACGGGCTCGTCGTTCGGCGGGGTCAAGGGCCGGTCCCAGGTGCCCGGTCTGGTCGACCTCTGGCTGGCCGGGGAGATCGACGTCGACGCGCTCATCTCCCACCGCATCGGCCTCGACGACGTCAACCACGGCTTCGAGCTGATGGAGCGCCAGGACGGCATCCGCAGCGTGATCACGTTCGCCTGATGATCGACGGCATCCGCTCGGACATCGGGGAGCTGCTCGTCGGCACCTCGCTGCGCGTCGTCATCGTCGTCGTCATCGCGGTGATCCTGCAGATCGTCGCGGTGCGCTTCGTCCACCGCGTCGTCGACCACGCGATCGCGAACGCGCAGCGCAAGCGCGGGGCGCAGGCCGACGACGGTCCGACGACCCGCACCGCCCAGCGCGCGCACGCGATCGGCTCGCTCGTCATCAGCGTGTTGACGGTGCTGATCTGGACCAACGCGGTGCTGATCGTGCTCGAGCTGCTCGGCATCAACATCGCCCCGATCATCGCCAGCGCCGGCATCGCGGGCATCGCGCTTGCGTTCGGCGCGCAGACGCTGATCAAGGACTACCTGTCCGGTGTGCTGATGATCCTCGAAGACCAGTTCGGCGTCGGCGACGACGTCGAGCTGACGGGGATCCGCGGAACGGTCGAGGAGGTCACGCTGCGCGTCACCCGCGTGCGCACCCCCGACGGCGTCCTGTGGCACATCCGCAACGGGGAGATCCTCACCGTCGGCAACCACTCGCAGCCGGGCCGCGGCTGAGCGCGTCGGCGCGGCTAGGCGCCCAGCACGTCGACGATGATCGGCTCGGCGATCGCCATGTCGTCGTCGGAGCCGATCGTGATCCGAATCTGATCCGGCGATCCGAAGGCGTCGAGCGGCCGGACGATCACGCCGCGCCGCATCAGCGCCTCCGTGGCCGCACGGCCGTCCGGTACGCGCACCGTGAGGAAGTTCCCGACACCGGTGGATGACACCCCCACGGCAGCCAGCTTGTCTTTGAGCGACGAGCGGCGCCGGGCGTTCGCCGTCGCGCGCGCGGCGATCTCATCCGTGGCGCGCACCGACGCCATCGCCGCGCTGAGACCGGCGGTGCCCACGTCGAACGGCCCGCGGACCCGCACCGATGCGTCGACGATCCACGCCGGCGCCGCCATCCAGCCGACGCGCAGGCCGGCGAGGCCGTGGATCTTCGAGAACGTGTGGAGGACCGCGACCCGGGGGTGGCCGGCCTTCACGTACTCGTCGATCCCGTTCGGGTAGTCGGGCTCCTGCACGTACTCGGCGTACGCCTCGTCGATGACGCAGACGACGTGCTCGGGGAGGTCGTCGATGAACGCGCGGAGGGCATCCCGGTCGACGTAGGTCCCCGTCGGGTTGTTCGGGTTGCAGACGTAGACCATGCTCGTCTGCGGGGTGATCGCCGCGCGCATGGCGTCGAGATCGTGGACGTCGTCCTTCAGCGGCACCCGGATCGCGTTGGCCTGCTGCTTCTGCGCGGTCAGCGCGTACGACACGAAGGCGGGCCACGCGAAGACGACGTCGTCGCCGGGACCGAGGAAGGCGGCGGCGAGGTAGGCGATCAGCGTGTCGGCGCCCGGTGCCACCGTCACGTGATCGGTCGCGAGGCCATGCGCCTCCGCGATCGCGGCGATCAGGTCGCTCGAATCGGGGTAGCGGTGGAGGTCCGTCGCGGCCTGCGCCATCGCCTCGAGGGCGACCGGCAGCGGTCCCTCCGCGCCCTCGTTCGACGAGAGCTTGATGATCGGGATGCCGTCCGGCACGCCGGTCGACGCGCCGGGAACGTAGACGGCGAGGTCGGCGACGTGCGGGCGGAGCCGGACGACGTCCGGCGCCCCGGGGATGCGGTTGGCGGTCACGTCGGCAGCGTACCGGCGCCGGGAGCCCGCCGTGGGTCCGCCCGTCATGCGCTGCGACGGGCGGAGTGGGCGATGAGGGACTCGAACCCCCGACATCCTGCGTGTAAAGCAGGCGCTCTAACCAGCTGAGCTAATCGCCCGTGTGCGTTGCGCTATCCACGACCACGGCGATGCATGGTACGACGTCGAAGGGCTCCCATCGCCATCTTCCGCCCAGCCTGGGAACCCGAGGGCGTCACCTCGCGAGCGGAGCCGCGCACCTGCACGACGATGTCCGCGGCGTCCGCGGCACCCTCATCAGCGACTAGCATCGCGCCATGCCCGACGACCTGGTCCTCTACGAGACCCGCGGCCCGTCCGCGTGGATCACCCTCAATCGGCCCGACAAGCTGAACGCGATGACGTACGCGCTCGTCGACCAGCTCGAGGCCGCGCTCGACCGCGCGGAGGCCGACGACGCGGTCCGCATCGTCGTGGTGCGCGGCGCGGGTCGCGCCTTCTGCGCCGGCTACGACCTCGAGCAGGAGGCGCTCGAGGGCGAGCCGACGATCACCGAGTGGCACGAGGTGCTCGCGCGCGACGTCGCGGTGACGATGAGGCTGTGGGGGCTCTCGAAGCCCACCATCGCCGCGGTGCACGGCTGGTGCCTGGCCGGCGGCATGGAGGTCGCGATGGCCTGCGACCTGCTGATCTGCACGGAGGACGCCCGCTTCGGCGAGCCCGAGGTGCGCTACGGCTCCGGACCGGTGACGCTCCTGATGCCGTACGTGATCGGCGAGCGCCGCACGCGGGAGCTGTTGCTGACGGGCGACACGATCGACGCCGAGACGGCGCTCGCGTGGGGCGTCGCCAACCGCGTCGTCCCCGCCGATCGGCTGGAGGCCGAGGTGGGGGAGTGGGTGGCGCGGATCGCGCCCACGCCGCTGCGCGTGCTCCAGCTGACCAAGGCGGCGCTGAACCGCGCGCAGAAGGCGGCGGGGCTGCTCGAGGCGGTCGAGGCGAACCTCGACCTCTCCGCGATGCTCAACGGCGCCCAGACGCCGGAGCAGGTCGCCTTCGACGAGATCGTGCGCAGCGAGGGCGTCAAGGCCGCGCTCGCCTGGCGCGACCGGCGCTACGGCGAGATCCTCGGCGAACTCAGCCGCTAGCGCTCCGGCCAACTGCGCCTCTCGCCGTCCGCGGGTACCGGCGGCAGGCGATGCCCGGGCGGTGGGCCCCGCGGGGGGGGGCCACGGCCGCCGCGAGTGGCGGCCTTCGTTCACGGAGGAGGTCATGCAACCTCACCCCCTGGCCGGGCCTGCCGGTTTGCCGGCGCGCGCCCTGGCCCTGTCGCTGGTGCTCGCGGTGTCCGGGTGCGCCGGCTTTTCGCCGGATGCCGGCATGGACACGGTCGCGGCCTTGGCCCGGGAGCGCACCGGCCACGCGCCGCGGCTGGTGCGCGACGAC
>JAUMCA010000037.1:4359-31553 GCA_032119475.1 Thermoleophilia bacterium
GCTGGCGATGCCCGGGCGGGGCGCCCCGGGGGGGGCGCACCGCCCGGCGGTCGACCTAGTGCTCGAGCATCTTGATGACGCTCTGCGGGATGAGGACCTGGTTGATGACGTGGATCACGCCGTTCGAGGCCTCGATGTCCGTCTTCGTGACGTTGGCCGTGCCGCCGCTGTTCGTGCGGATCGACACCTTGCCGTCGTTCACGCGCACGGTCCAGCGCGAGCCCTCGAGCGTCTTGACCTTCTTGCCGTTGAGCGTGACGACGTCGGCGGCCATCACCTTGCCGGAGACGACGTGGTACTTCAGCACGGCCTGCAGCGCGGCCTTGTCCTTGCCAAGTGCGTCGAGCGTGGCCTTCGGCACCTTGCGGAACGCCGCGTTGGTCGGCGCCATCACCGTGAACGGGCCCTTGCCGGACAGGGCCTTGACGAGGCCGGCCTGCTTGATGAGCGAGACGAGCGTCGAGAACTGCGGGTTCGAGGACGCGACCTCGACGATCGTGCCCGCCTGACGGGGCGCCGGATCGGACGCCGCGGATGCGGTGCCGGCAGTCGTCAGGACGGCCGCGGCTGCGAGGGCCGCGATGGGGGCGAAGCGCTTGCGCATGGTGCTCTCCTTGCCTCCCTGGAGGGGAAGTCGGTGTACCGGCTTCTCGGCCGGGCGGTTTTTGCCGCTGGCGGGCACATCGCAGTCGCGCGCTGCGGAGTCGGCGTCCTGACGAAGTCCTTACAGAACGCTTAAAGGGCGCGGGCGTTTCACATGATGCCGAGGCCGAACAGGTGCCGCATCCGGCGGAAGCTGCGGTCCGGGTCGTCCCCGATGCCGCCGAGGCTGCTCGCCGACAGCCCGAGCAGCTCGAGCAGCACGACCGGCTCCGGGCGTCGGTCCGGGTCCGCCTGGGCGAGCGCATCGATGACGCCCACCAGGATCGGGTCGAGTGCGAAGGCCGCGGGCGCGTGTCGCTCGATCGCCTGGGCGACGGACGCGTGGGGATCCGCCAGGGTCTCCGTCGGCAGCTCGCAGCCGGTCAGCGCGCCGTGCAGCAGGCGGCCCACGTCGAAGCGCATGCGCGCCGCAGCGCCCGGCAGCGCCTCGGTCACGCCGCCCCAGCCGCGGACCTGCACGGCGCCGTCCGGCGTGACGAGCACGTGGTCGGCATCGAGACGGGGGTGCTCGAGGCGCTCGTGCTCCAGCAGGTGCACCAGCGACAGGAGGTCGATCGCCATCGCCCGCACGGTGCGCCCGGCGAGCGGACCCGAGACGCGGCGCGCCCCCGGCAGGAGCGATGAGACGAGGTACGGGACCTTCGCGCCGACGCCGACCTCGATGATCTCCGGCACGGTGGAGTGGTGGAGCGCACTGCAGTGCTCGATGCCGTGCGCGATGCGGTCCCGCGCGACCGGCGAGTCGCTGTGGGTGTGCGTCACCGCGACGTCGCGCGTCTCCGCGAGATCGGTGACGCGAAGGACGTCGGCGTGGTGGCTCGCGACGAGCACTTCGCGCGCCGTGTAACGGCTGGCGAGGCAATCGGGCAGGCGGGGGATCGCGGACACGGCGCCATCGTCCCGCGTCGGTTAGATGACCGATATGCCCGTTTTGAGTAGGGGTTCAGATCTCGCCGCGCGACACGGCGATGCCGATCGCCTGCGCGCGCGTGCGCGCACCGAGCTTGCGGATCGCGTTGCGCACGTGCACCCGCACCGTGTCGGGCGAGATGCCGCACTTCTCCGCGATCTCGTTCCCCGTGAAGCCGTAGGCCACGAGACGCAGCACCTCGCGCTCGCGCGGCGTCATGACCGTGCCGCTGGGCTCGTGCTCCTCGTCCTCGAGCTCGATCGGCAGGCCGCTATCCAGGTTGGTGGAGTCGATGAAGATCGTCAGGTGCACGCCCGGCACGACGTTGGCGGTTGCGTTGAAGCTGACCATGACGCGGCTGCCGTCGCTGCGCAGCATCTCGAACTGGCCCGCCATCGACCCCGCGTCGAGGAACTGCGCCCACATCTGCTCCATGCCGCTGAGGTTCTCGGGTGGCGTGACGTCGTCGATGCGGCGCTCCACGACGTCGTCGTGCGTGAGACGGAGGATGGCGAGCGCCGCGTCGTTGGCCTCCAGGTAGCGACGCTCGTTGTCGCAGATCATCATCGGGTTCGCGGAGCCCGAGAAGATCGCCGCGAAGTTGGCGGCCGACGAGCCGATGGCGCTCATTGCGTTGTCCGGTGTCATCGCGGGTGCATGTCCCTCGGGGTACGAGACGGCGGCAACCGTCCGTTACACGTATTCGTCAGCGCGTCGCCAGCAGTTCATCCCAGGAGCAGAGTTTGACGCGCGGGCGTCCGTGCGGCTCGCCGAGGGAGCGCTCGTGCGCGTCGATCGTCTCCCAGTGCCCGTAGGCGACGGCCTCCGGGCGCTGCCCGGCCACGAGCGCATCCGCGGCCTCGGCGGTCGGGGTGGCGGGCGTGCCCAGGCGCCCGGCGGCGAGGTCCTCGAGCAGGGCGCTGGCGGTCTCGACGGCGTCCTTCTTGTTCGTCCCGATGACACCGCTCGGCCCGCGCTTGATCCAGCCCGTGCAGTACACGCCGGGCACGGGAGCGCCCTGCGCGTCGAGCGCCCGGCCCGCGGCGTGGGGGATGACGCAGCGGCGCTCGTCGAAGGGCACCCCGTCGACGGGGAGGCCGCGGTAGCCGACGCTGCGCAGCACGAGGCCGCAGGCGAGCGTCTCGGTCTCGCCGGTCGCGACGGCGCGCAGCGTGCCGTCGTCGCCGCGCTCCAGCCGGTTGCGGACCATCACGATCTCCTCGACGTGGCCGTCGCCGCGGATCTCGACGGGCGAGAGGAGGTAGCGGAGAGTGACCGTGCGCGGCTTGTCCGTGCGGGTCCGGCGGCTGTACTCGAGGACGGTCTCGACGTTGCGGTGCTCCGGCTGGCTGGCGGACGCGAAGTCCACCTCGCTGAGCGGGTCGAGGGCGGCCTCGGCCGGGTCGATCACGACGTCGGCGACCTGCAGCTCGCCGAGCTCGAGCAGCTCGGGATTCGTGTACGCCGCCTGGAGCGGTCCGCGGCGACCGGCGATGACGACGTCGCTGATCGCCGACCCGGCGAAGGCCTCGATGGCGTGGTCGGCGGTGTCGGTCGGCGCGAGCTCCTCGGGCGCGAGCACCAGCATGCGGGCCACGTCCACGGCGACGTTGCCGTTGCCGATCACGACCGCGCGCTCGACCTGCAGGTTCGGCGCGAGGTCCCGGAAGTCCGGGTGGCCGTTGTACCAGGCGACGAAGGCGGTGGCGGGGATCGACCCGGGCAGGTCCTCCCCCGGGATGCCCATCCGCCGGTCGGCCTGCGCGCCGTAGGCGTAGACGACTGCGTCGTAGACGTCCGCGAGCTGCGCGTGGCTGATGTCGCGGCCGATCTCCACGTTGCCGAACATCCGGAACCCCGGCTTCCCGGCGATCTTCTCGAAGACGCGCGACACGGCCTTGATGTTCGGATGGTCCGGGGCCACGCCCGCGCGGACCAGGCCCCATGGGGTGGGGAGCCGGTCGTAGAGGTCGACCTCGACGGGGGTGTCGGCGTCGAGCAGGTGCCCGGCGGCGTAGAAGCCGGCCGGGCCGGCGCCGACGACGGCGACGCGGGCGGGGCGGGAGTCCATAGGGGGAACGTAGCGCGGCGTCAGGCGGCGATGCGCAGGGGCTGGACGGCCGCCGCGGGGTCGTACGCGTGCAGCTCCGCACCGTGCTCTCGCAGCCACTGGTGCTGCGCGTGCCAGTCGGGTCGGAGCGCCTCCACCGCGGACCAGAAGCGAGCGCCGTGATCGAGGTGGCGCAGATGGCAGAGCTCGTGGACCACGACGTAGTCGAGGACCGGCAGCGGCGCGAGCATCAGCCGCCACGACAGCGACACGGTGCCCGAGCGGCTGCACGAGCCCCAGCGCGAGGAGCCGTCGGCGATGCGCAGGGCGGTCGGGTGCGGCTCGGGCAGGTCGTCGATCAGCGCCTGCGCGACGCGGCGGGTCTGCTCCCGGTACCAGCGCTCGACCATGCGCGCCGCGTCCTCGAGGTCCGGCGCGCTGACGGTGACGGCGTCATCGGTCGCGAGCACGCGGCCGCGACGGGCGGGTTTGAGGTGCAGGGGGATCGGCGTGCCGTGACGCCACACCACGTAGGGCTGCTCGAGGTGCAGCCGGCGCGTGCGCAGGCGCTCGCGCTGGCGGGTGATCCAGTCGCGGTTCGCGGCGACGAGGTCCCGGCCGATGCGCTCCCCGCCGCGCGCCGGGAGCACGAGCTCGACGCCCGATCCGGCCTTGGCCACGAGGCGCACGCGGCGGGCCCGCTCGGAGCGCCGCACCGGCACGCGCAGCCCATCGACATCGACGACCTCCACGGACCACAAGGATCGCGATGGGGTCGGACGGAGCGGGGGCGGTCTGCGCGGTACGCTGCCGACATGGCGGACTGGACCACGTGCGATCTCGCGGACGACCTCGGCGACGCGGCCCGCGTGGCCCTGCCCGGTCTGCGCCACTTCGGTGGCGTCACGCGCTTTACCGGCATCGTCGAGACGATCTCCTGTCGCGACGACAATTCGCGGGTGCGCGAGATCGTCCGCACGCCGGGCGAGGGTCGTGTGCTGGTGGTCGACGGCGGTGGCAGCATGGCGTCCGCGCTCGTCGGCGACATGCTCGGGGCAGCCGCCATCGAGCACGGCTGGACCGGGATCGTCGTCCACGGCTGCGTGCGCGATAGCGCGGTCCTGGCGACGCTCGACCTCGGCGTGATGGCGCTCGCGACCAATCCGCGGCGCTCGGCGTGGGATGGGGCGGGCACGGTCGGCGACGTCGTCGAGCTGCTCGGCGTGCCGTGCCGGCCCGGCGATGTCCTGTACGCCGACGCCGACGGCGTCGTGCTGCTCGACGCCTAGGGCATCACCACGGGGTCAGGCGCTTCGCGAAGCGTGCACGTGGGGCCATGGTGACGGGGTCCGCGACCCCCGTGAGGGGATGACGGACCCCGTCAGTACGTGGCGTCTAGCCGGTGACCGGGTGCGTGTCGGGCGACCCGGGGCGCACCATCACGGGCTTGCTCTTGGCCTTCGCCTTCACGCCCTTGGCGTTCGCGGCGGTCGCCGTCCCGTTGAACCGCTTCGGCGCGCGCACGGCCGTCGTGGCGCGCAGGACGATCTTGTAGCCCTTCGCCTTGTCCGGCGACAGCGTGCCGGCGTTGAAGCAGATCTGGCCGTCCTTGAGCGTGCCGCCGCCGGTGGAGACGACGGTGAAGCCACTCGGCACGGGCACGCAGGCCTGCGCGTTGCGGGCGGCGGCCGTGCCGACGTTGCCGATGCGGACGTTGAGCGTGAGCTCCTCGCCGTTGCGGATCCGCTGGCGGTCCGGCGTCAGGCGGAGCGTGAGGCGCGGTGCCGCGGCGGCGAACGTGGCGGTCACCGTCCGCGCCTGGTCCATCGTCACCGTGCAGGTCGTCGCCGTACCCGTGCAGGCACCGCCCCAGCCGCGGAACGTCTGGCCGGGGCCGGGCGTCGCGGTGAGGGTGATCGTCGTGCCCTGCGGCACGGCGCCGGTGCAGTTGGCGGTGCAGGAGACACCGCCGCCGGCGATGGTGCCCGTGCCGGTGATCTGGACCGTCAGGACGGGTGCGAAGGTCGCGGTGACCGCGCGCGCCTGATCCAGCGTCACCGTGCATGTCGTTGTCGAGCCGGTGCAGGCGCCGGTCCAGCCGGTGAAGACGTAGCCCGCGCCGGGCGTCGCCGTCAGGGTGATGACCTCGTTCGGGTCATACGCCTTCGTGCAGGTGCCGGAGGTGCAGTCGATGCCGGCCGGTGCGCTCGTCACGCCGCCGGAACCGACGATCGTCGTCGCCAGCGGGTACTGGAACTGCGCGGTGACGGACTTCGCCTGGTCGAGCGTGACGGTGCACGTCGTCGACGTGGTCCCGGCGCACGCGCCGCCCCAGCCGGTGAAGACGCCGCCGTTGGTCGGCGTCGCCGTCAGGGTGACGACCTGGCCGGTGTTGTACTCCTTCAGGCAGGTGTCGACGCAGGCGTCGATGCCGGCGGGATCGGACTGGACGGCGCCCGGGCCGGCGACCGTCACGTCGAGGAGGGAGGTGTTGACGACAGTCGGCGTGAAGGTCGCGATGACGTTCTTCGCCGCGTCCATGGTGATCGTGCACGTGGCAGGGGGCCCCGGCGTGGTCGACGTGCAGGCCGAGCCCGACCAGCCAGTGAACGTGTAGCCAGCGGCCGGTGTGGCAGTGAGCACGACCGAGCTGGCGCTCGCATACGGCTGGTTGCAGTCGGTTCCGGCGGGCGTGATGCCGTTCGTGCAGTTGATCGCAGAGGCGGCGGTGATGGAACCAGCGCCGACGACGTCCGTCGTCAGCGGGTAGTAGGTCGGTAAGACGTTGAACGTCGCCGTGACGCTTCGTGCAGCGGTCATCGTGACGGTGCACGTCGATCCCGATCCAGCGCATGCACCAGTCCACCCGGTGAAGTTCGTCACGTCGTTCGGATCAACGGTCAGCGTCACCTGCGTGTTGTTCGCATAGTCCTGCGTGCAGACGGCGCCGTCGCGACCGCAGGTGATTCCGCCGGTGTTACTCGTGACGTTGC
This sequence comes from Thermoleophilia bacterium, assembly GCA_032119475.1. Lineage (GTDB taxonomy): Bacteria > Actinomycetota > Thermoleophilia > Gaiellales > F1-60-MAGs149 > F1-60-MAGs149. The sequence goes on from JAUMCA010000037.1 coordinate 10,976, forward strand.
CGTTGCCGACGACGGTGAGATCAAGCGGGTATTGCGTCGACGCGCTGAAGTCGACGTCGAGAGCCGTGTCCCCGTAGTCCGCGTTGTAGTGATAGGACGAGCCGGAGAAGTCGTAGAACAACGCTGTGAGGGATCCGGTTCCGGCGCTCTGGACGTAGACCGTGTACGTCACGACAACGCGCCCGCCGGCCTTGGTATCGCCGGTGATGTTGCCTCCGGTGCCGACGCATGAGCGGTAGTTCGGCGTGCCGACGTTCGAGTTCCATCCGCAGGCGTTCGCCCATGGGCCATCGGTCGTCGCCCCCGCGGGCTGCTGGTACGTGGCGCTCACCTCCTCGATGCGGAAGATGCTGCCCGGGAACGTCACGAACGACTCAAGCTGCTCGTAGGCAGTCGACGTCACGCCGTAGAGCTTGTACGTGTACGTTCGTCCAACAGCGAGGCTGGTATCCGCGGGGTCGCAGATCGTGTAGTCGGCGTTGCAGCCGCCGGGTCCGGAGATCTTCTTCGTCGAGTTGCGATTCTGGGAGACGAGCTTCTCGACGAAGAGCTGCCGATTGGCAGGCGTTTCGCCCGTGGTGCTGTTGGATCCCGTTGCCGTGATGCGGTAGGCCCGAGTTGCGAAGTAACTTGAGTTGACGGGATCGACCTGCACCGTGAAGTAGGTGTAGGTGCACGCAGTGTTGGCCAGATTCCCGATCGTGTCCGTCGTCGGCCCGAGTGCGGTGATCGCCGTCGAGCTGGACAGGAACTCGAGCTCTGTCTGCAGGTTCGTGATGTCGGCGCCGGACGTATTGCAGACTTTCGCTCCGACGGGATACTTGTTCGGACCGGTGGCGGGGCGGTTCGAGTCGAGGCCGATCACGTCCCAGGTGACAGGCGTGAGCGTGAGGCCGGCAGCCGCAGCAGGACTCGCCGTGATCAGCGCCCCGAAGAGGGCGACGATGGACCAGAGAACGGCGGAACGGAACACGTGTAGCATGACGGCGACAATACATATGTCACCTACACGTGTGCGTCACCGCGGCGCTTTGCCTCCGGGTGGACGCATGCCAATCGGCTACGTGCAGGCAAAATACGCGACTTGCCCTATTCACACGTGTGACGCAACTGTGCTTCGCTGCGCCCTTCCCGCTGTCAATGGCCGAACAGCGCGCGGGTTTGCGGTCGTGCGAACGCGCCGTCGGTCGTCAGCGTCGGCGCTTCGCCACGACGCGCTGGGTGCTGACCGTGCGCACGTCACCGACCACGAATGCGGTTGTGATGGTGTATCGCTGCGTCGAGCGGCGCAGGAGGTCCCGCGCTGCGCGCCGCATCGTGCAGGTGATCGGGATCGTGCCCGCTGCGCTTGAGCGGATGCGTGCCGAGCACAGGACGCGCAGCTTCGACCCCCGACCCGTCGTCACGCGTTGCGTGACGACCCCGGCTGCGGGAACCGCCACCCGCGTGCGCACGCGAATCGCCCGCCGCTGCACTGCGACACGGGCTCGTGTCACGACGAGCGTGGTGGCCGGTCCAGGGTCGCCGTTCGCGGTCGCGCTCGGTGTCGCCGGTGCGGTGGCGAGGGGGGCCGGTGCCGGCAGCCCACTGCCGGCGGGTGGCGTCATCGTCCCACCCGGCGTGGCGACGGGTGGGAGGACGCTGTCGTGCTCGTAGGCGCCGATGTCGCGCGCACCGCCGCGCGGCGTGGCGCCGCCGCCGAGGTCCTCGCTCGTCGCGCCGACGGCGAGGACCGAGCCGCGGTCGATCAGCGGCGATCCGGCCTGCGGTCGCAGCGAGAAGTCCGAGCCCCAGACGAGCAGCGGGTCGGCCGTCTGGTTGAAGCTCGCGGCGGTCGGGGCGGTGATCGACGTACCGAGCCCGGGAGTGCGATCGCGGTAGTTGGAGCTCGTCACCGCGACCGTGCTCCGCGCTCCGTCGAGCGCACGCGCCGTGATGTCCTGCTCGGGCGGGCCGCCGCGCGCCACGGTGTTGATGATGGCGACGTCGAGGCGCGCCGTGCCGGACGCCTCGACGGCGATCCCGGATGCCTGCGCGCCGGCTTGCTGGGAGATGGCGAGGACGTTCTGGACGCGCGTCGTCGACGTCCCGTCGCGCAGCGAGACCGCGAGGCCGTGGCTGGAGAAGCTGAAGCACATGACATACGTCAGCCGGACGTTGGCCGCATTGACGTCGCAGCCCGGATGGCTGACGGACACCGCCATCACCCGTGTCGCGGTCGCTCCGGCGCCGTAGATCCTGAGCGGCGCCGTCGTCCCGCCGAACGGGCTGATCACCGCCAGGCCGCGCACGCTCGTACCGCTGCCGAAGATCGTCAGCCCGCCGGCGGTGAACTTCAACCGGGCGCCGCTGGTCAGCGACGGCGCCGAACCGGGGCGACTGGAGATGGAGAGATTCGATCGGCTGGCGTTGAGGGAACTCGACAGCGTGTACTCGCCCTCCGCGATCAGGATCTCGTCGCCGTTGGCTGCGAACTCGACCGCGGTGACGATGGAGCACGGCACGGCCTCCGAGCACGTCGGGCCGCTGCCGTTCGGCGCCGCATGGCGCGTCGCGCCCTGCGAGGCCGTGGCGCTGATCAGCGATGCCAGGACCGCCGCGCAGACGAATGCGGTGGTGCGATGGCGACGGCGCATCCGGTCATGATAGGTGGTGCCGGAACCCATACCCCCAGCGGGATTCGAACCCGCGTAGCCGCCGTGAAAGGGCGGAGGCCTAGGCCGCTAGCCGATGGGGGCCCGCGGCGGAGGATAACCGGCGCGGGCGCGCGGTCCGGCGGTCGGCGCTCCGTCCGGGCGCGCCCGTACGGTTTTGGCGGGATGGATCGGCAGGATCGCCTCACGGGGAACGCGGAGACCGCGCTCGAGGTATGCCGGACCTGTCCGTCGCGGCTCGTGCAGCCGGTGCAGTGGCGCCGGCTCGGCGATGACGTCTGGGAGATCGATCTGCGCTGCCCCGACTGCGGTCGTGCGAGCCGCGAGTGCGTCCCGACGGGGGCCGTCGCGCGCTACGACCAGGTGATGCGCCGCGCGCGGACGTCGCTCGAGCGGCACCTCGAGGCGATCGAGCGGGCCGACCCCGATGGCGACCGCTCCCCCTACGGCGACCCCGCACCAGACCTGCGGATCCTGCCCGAGGACTTCGGCTCCGCGGCCGACGCCGCCTAGGCTGCCCCCATGACGGAGCTCGGGGGACGCTACCGCCTCGAGGCATCGCTCGGGCGCGGGGGGACGGGAGAGGTGTTCCGCGCGCTCGACCTGCGGCTCGATCGCACCGTCGCCGTGAAGGTGCTGCACCCGTGGGTCGCGACCGACCCGGACGCGCGGCGGCGGTTCCAGCGCGAGGCCACGACGCTCGCGCAGCTGCGCCACCCCAACGTCGTGCAGGTGCTCGACTTCGACGACGCGGCGCCGGCCCCGTACCTCGTCCAGGAGCACTGCGGCGGTGGCACGCTGGCTCGGCGCACGCAGGAGGCACCGCTGCCGTGGGATGAGGTGTCCGCCATCGGCCTCGCCATCAGCCGCGGGCTGGCCCACGCCCACGCGCACGGGGTCACGCACCGGGACCTCAAGCCCGGCAACGTCCTCTACGGCGACGACGGCCACCTGCGGGTCGCGGACTTCGGCCTCGCCGACGTCCTGCGCCGGGGGCCCGACGACGCCACGCTGACGGCCGACGGCACGCGCGTCGGCAGCCCGGAGTACTGGGCTCCTGAGCAGGCCGCCGGCGTCACGGTCACCGAGCGCGCCGACATGTACGCGCTCGGGTGCATCCTCTACGAGCTCGCCACCGGAGCGCTGCCGTTCGAGGGCTCGGACCGCATCGAGGTCGGCATGCGCCGCATGCACGAGGACCCGCCGCCGCCGACCGCGCTGGTCCCGGACCTGCCGCCGGAGGCCGAGCAGCTGATCATGTCCCTGCTCGTGCGGGCGCCCGAGCGGCGTCCGCGCGCCGAGGACGTGGCGCGGATGCTGTCGGGCGATGCGCCCATGCCGGAGATCGACGCCGCGGCCACGACGCGGATCCCCGCGGACGCGATCCCGGACACGCTCGTCCAGCCGCCGGAGCCTCCGGCACCGGCGGTGCGGCCCGGCGTGCGCGTCGGCGGCCTGCGGTTCGCCGTCGTGGTCGGCGCTCTCGCGCTCGCCGTCGGCGGCATCGGCGTCGCGGCCGGCGCGCGAATCGCCCGCAGCGGCATCCTCGTCGACACCCCGATCGGGCGGACGGCCGCGTTGGCGGGGCTCGCGGTGGCCGCCGGCGCCGTCCTCGCCTGCTTCGGCCTCGCCGTTCTCGCGCTGTGGGCGTCGCGCAACCGCGAGCGGGCACGCACGTCGGTCGCGCGTCTGGCCCTCTCCGTGCTCGCCGTGCTCGTCGCCGCGCTGTGCAGTGCTGCAATCGTGTGGACGGCGAACGCCTGGCTCACCGTCGGCGTCGCGACGCTCTGGGGGAAGGTGCAATGACGACCGATCACGAGCTCTTCCGGCGGCTCTTCGCCGCGGTCAACGAGCACGGCAAGGCGCCCGACGGCTGGACGCGCGAGCCGTGGTCGGACGAGCTCCGCGCCGCCGAGCGCGAGGTGATCGAGGTGGCCGAGGCCGGGGGGATGGTGGCCCGGCACGACGCCGCCGGGAACCTCTGGATCACGGACCCGAACGCGCCGGCCGACGGTCTCGTCGCGACGGGGTCCCACCTCGACACCGTGCCGAGCGGCGGCGCCTACGACGGCGCGCAGGGCGTCGTGTCCGGCCTCGTCGCCGTGCTCGCGCTGCGGGCTGCCGGCGTGCCGCACGCGGAGCGGCTGGCGGTGATCGCCTTCGCCGACGAGGAGGGCTCGCGCTTCAACGCCCCGGTGTTCGGCTCGCGCATGATGGTCGGGACGTACGACGACGCGTGGGCCGACAAGGCCGATGCGAACGGCGTGCGCATCCGCGACGTCGGCCCGACGAAGCCCAGCGACGCCGCCGGTGGGCACAAGCGCCTCGCCGCGTACTACGAGATCCACGTCGAGCAGGGCCTCGCTCTCGAGCCGGCCGACACGACGCTCGGCATCGCGACCCGGCTGTCCGCGCGCGGACGCTGGGATTGGTCCGTGGGCGGCGAGGCCAATCACGCCGGCACGACGCCGATGGCGGGGCGCGACGACGCGCTCGTGAAGGCCGCGGAGTTCGTGCTCGCCGTGAGGGAGGAGGCCGAGGCGCGGCCGGGCGCCGTCGCGACGATCGGGCGGATCACGCCCGAGCCGGGCGGCACGAACGTCATCCCGAGCCGCGTGACGGGCACGCTGGACGCCCGCGCCCTCGACAACGAGATGCGCGACGCCGTGGTCAGCGCGCTGCGGGCGCGGTTCGTGGAGTTCGCGATCGAGGATCGGTCCGACGACGACGCCGCCATCTTCGACGACGGGCTCCGCGCCGACCTGTTCGCGGCGGCCGCGGACCTCGGGGTGAGCGCGATGGACCTGCCGTCGTACGCGGGGCACGACGCGGGCACGCTGGCCTTGGCCGGCGTCCCGAGCGTGATGGTCTTCACCCGCAGCCCGACCGGCCTCAGCCACAACAAGGCCGAGGGATCGCCGGAGGACGCCTGCCTCGCGGCCTGCGACGTGCTGGCGACGGCGATGGCCGCGCGCCTCAACCGGCTGTAGGCGCGCGCCCGGCGAAGAGCCGGTGTAGCCGCGATTCGGAGGTACCTTCAGGTCATGTCCGCGCACTTCCGCCTTCCCGTTCTCCTTCTGCTCCTCCTCGCGCTGGGTGCCGGCCTCGCCGCCTGCGCCGGTGTCGACCACGACACGGGCGATCACATGGGGAGCGACAAGGCGCAGTCGGTGATGGGAGGCGACGGCTCCGCCGACGGCGGCATGATGGATGCCGACGCGATGTTCGCGCAGATGATGATCCCGCACCACGAGCAGGCGATCGAGATGTCCGACATCGCGCTCGATCCGGCCCGCGACGCCAGCCCGGAGGTGACGGCCCTCGCCACGCAGATCAAGGCGGCGCAGGACCCGGAGATCGCGCAGATGCGCGCCTGGCTCGACGAGTGGGGTGTGCCCGAGATGATGGCCGGCGAGGCGATGGCGGACCACGGCGGACACGGCGGCATGGAGGGCATGCTCACCGACGAGCAGCTGCAGGCCCTGCGCGACGCCAAGGGCGCCGATTTCGACCGCCTGTTCGTCGACGGCATGATCGCCCACCACGAGGGCGCCATCGCGATGGCCGAGGACGTCAAGGCGAACGGCGATGACCCGCGCGTGCAGGAGCTCGCCGACGCGATCATCACCGGTCAGCAGGCCGAGATCGACGAGATGCGCGCGCTGCAGCAGGGCTGATCTGCCGCCGAACGCCGGTACGCTGCCGACATGCCGCGCATCGCGAACAGTCCCGCCATCCCGTCCGAGGGGTGGGCCGTCCTGCACCTCGTCTTCGCGATTGCGGATCGGCGCGACGAGGTCGACATCGACGAGGCACACGCGCTCGTCGACGCCTTCGCGGCCGAGCAGGACGCGCAGGTCATCTGCTTCAGCGTCGTCGGGCCGGGTGCCGACTTCGGGATGATCCTGCTGCACCCGGACCTGACGCGCGTCCACGCGCTGCACCGCGACCTGATGCGCACGGACCTCGGCGAGGTGCTGGTCGAGGTGCCGGAGAAGGGGATGGTCTCGATCACCGAGGCCAGCGAGTACATCAACCCGGACAACCCGAACGTCGAGCAGCTGCGCGAGGGCCGACTGCACCCGCGCGACCTGCCCGACACGCGGGTCGTCTGCATCTACCCGATGAGCAAGAGCCGCCAGCCGGAGGCGAACTGGTACGCGCAGGACTTCGAGGAGCGCAAGCGCCTGATGGGCGGCCACGGCAAGCTCGGCGCGTCCTTCCGGGGTCGCGTGTCGCAGATGATCACCGCCGCCACCGGCCTCAGCGACTGGGAGTGGCAGGTCACGCTGTTCGCCGACGACCCGAAGGCGATCAAGGACAACGTCTACGAGATGCGCTACGACGAGGCGAGCGCGATCTACGGGATCTTCGGGCCGTTCACCGTCGGCCTGACGGCGCCCTTCGCGGACGCGCTCCGAGAGGCCGGCCTCACGATCGACTGAGCGTCAGCTCGACCAGGCGCCGGCGAGCGCCGCTGCGCGGTCGGCGCACCGCTCGTCGACCGGCGTCAGCACCATCGCCTGCGACCCGTCCATCGCCACGTCGTAGGTGCCGGGCGCATCGCCGCACGTCGCACCGCCGGTGATCGACAGCTCCTCCGTCGGCGACCCGGTCAGCGTCGCGGTGCCCTCGCCGTTGCCGGCCGGCGTCGCCCACGTCACCGCGCCGCCCTTGGAGAACCGCAGCCGCGCCTCGTCGCGCCGCCAGGTCGGCACGAAGACGCCCGGCGTGATGCCCTCGATGACGTTCGCCGGATCGCTCATCGCCGAGCTGAACGGCGGGTCCTCGCACGGGCCGAGGCCGCACTGCGCCGCCGTGGCGCCGACGTTCGCGACCGCCGCCGCGCCGACGTAGACGAAGACCGCGATGGTCAGGATCGAGGCCTTCGCGGGGCGCACGTACGGCGTCGGGATCATCAGGAGCAGCGCGACGCCGACGATCGCGGCGATCGCCGCGACGAACGCCCACGTGTAGAGGTGCCACCCGAGCGGGGCGGCGCCGTACCCCGTGCAGACGCCGTCGACGAGGTTGGAGCACGCGTGCAGCGAGATCTGGCGCAGCGACACCGCCATCACGACGAGGGCGCCAAGCAGCGTGATCCCGTAGTGGCCCGGCCGGATGCCGAAGCGCAGGTTCATCAGGCCGCCCGCGGCGATCGCGAAGAAGCCGAGCCGCTGGAGCAGGCAGAGCGGGCAGGGTGCCTCGTCGTCGAAGATCTGGATGCCGAAGGCCCCCCAGACCAGGCCGACCGAGGCGATCACCGCCGCCGCGTTGAGCCAGATGACGAGCCGGAGCCGCGCCTCGTCGCTCACAGGCAGAGCCCGATCACGTCGGTGGCGTGCTCGCGGAGCATCAACAGCGTCGCGAGCATCGCCACGACGGCGCCCGCCATCGCGAGGCGGTGGTATCCGCGCCAGAGGATGGCGCCGACGATCACCCACAGCGCGAAGATCAGGACCACGGCGCGATCATGGCAAGCGGGCCGGCCGGCGCTCCGAGGCGGCGAGCGCGTTCCGCCGCGCCGCGCGCCTTGGCGTACCCTGATGGCTCCGCCACTTCGGAGACCGCGCCATGAGTTCGCAGTACATCTTCACGATGCATCGGGTCAACAAGATCCACGGCCAGGACAAGCACGTCCTGAAGGACATCTCGCTGTCCTTCCTGCCGGGCGCCAAGATCGGCGTGCTCGGCCCGAACGGCGCGGGCAAGTCGACGCTGCTGCGGATCATGGCGGGCATCGAGGAGACGTCGAGCGGCGACGCGAAGCTCGCGCCCGGCGCGACCGTGGGCTACCTCTCGCAGGAGCCGGAGCTCGACGAGAGGAAGGACGTCCGCGGCAACGTCGAGGACGGCCTCGGCGAGCTGCGCGACCTGCTCAAGCGGTTCGAGGAGCTCTCGATGAAGTTCGCGGAGCCGATGAGCGACGACGAGATGGCCACCCTGCTCGAGGAGCAGGGCCGTGTGCAGGAGCAAATCGAGAAGGCCGACGCGTGGGACATGGACCGGCGGCTCGACATCGCCATGGACGCCCTGCGCCTGCCGCCGGGCGACGCCGACGTGGCGAAGCTGTCCGGCGGCGAGCGCCGCCGCGTGGCACTCTGCCGCCTGCTGCTCTCCAGCCCCGACCTGCTGCTGCTCGACGAGCCGACCAACCACCTCGACGCGGAGTCGGTCGCCTGGCTCGAGCGCTTCCTGCACGACTACGAGGGCTGCGTCATCGCGGTCACCCACGATCGCTACTTCCTCGACAACGTCGCCGGCTGGATCCTCGAGCTGGACCGCGGCCACGGGCTGCCGTTCGAGGGCAACTACTCCTCGTGGCTGGAGCAGAAGCAGGCCCGCCTGGCGGTGGAGGAGAAGCAGGCCTCGGCTCGCCAGCGCACCCTCGCGCGCGAGCTCGAGTGGGTGCGGGCCAGCCCGAAGGCGCGGCAGGCGAAGTCCAAGGCGCGCCTCGCGGCCTACGACGAGATGCTGGCCGAGGAGCAGAACGTCAAGCTCGACACCGTCGAGATCCACATCCCCGGCGGACCGCGGCTCGGCGACGTCGTCGTCAACGCGGAGCACCTCTCGAAGGGGTTCGGCGACCGGCTGCTGATCGAGGACCTCTCGTTCAGCCTGCCGCCGAACGGCATCGTCGGGATCATCGGCCCGAACGGCGCCGGCAAGACGACGCTGTTCCGGATGATCGCCGGGGAGGAGCCGGTCGACGGCGGGGCGCTGACGATCGGCGAGACGGTGCAGATCGCGTACGTCGACCAGAGCCGTGCGTCGCTCGACCCGGACAAGAACGTCTGGGAGGAGATCTCCGGCGGGCACGACCTCATCAACGTCGGCAAGCGCGAGATCCAGTCGCGCGCCTACGTCGCGTCGTTCAACTTCAAGGGCTCCGACCAGCAGAAGGCGGTCGGCAAGCTGTCCGGCGGCGAGCGCAACCGCGTCCACCTCGCGAAGCTCCTGCGCTCCGGCGGCAACCTGCTCCTGCTCGACGAGCCGACCAACGACCTCGACGTCGACACGCTGCGGGCCCTCGAGGTCGCGCTCAACGACTTCCCCGGCTGCGCCGTCGTGATCTCGCACGATCGCTGGTTCCTCGACCGCGTCGCGACGCACATCCTCGCCTTCGAGGGCGACTCGCAGGTGACGTGGTTCGAGGGCTCCTACGCGGAGTACGAGGAGCACCGCCGCAAGCAACTCGGCGCCGACGCCGACACGCCGCACCGGATCAAGTACAAGCCGCTCGTCCGCGACTAGGGCGTCGCGCTACGCGGGAATGCGGGCGGGGCGGGACACGATCTTGTTCGTGCCGACGGCGTTCTTCGCCGTGATGCGACAGGTGAGCCGCTTGCCGCGGTCCGCCTTCGCCACCACGTAGGTCCGCTTCGTCTTGCCCTTCAGGGCCTTGCCGTTGCGCAGCCACTGGTAGGTGATCCTCGCGGTCGGGCTGGCGACCACCGTCGGCGCCGTGACGCTGAGCTTCGCGCCGACGGCGCGGCGGCCGCGGGTCAGGATCGTCGAGCGTGCGAAGCCGGGCGCGGCGGTCACCGCCCCCGTTGCGACGGTGGCGAGACCCGTGCCCGCGGCGTTCGATGCCCGCACCTCGACGCCGATGCGCTTCCCCGCGCTCGTCATCGGGATGACGTAGGTCGATCCGGTGGCATTCGCGATCGGAGCGCCGTCGAGGGTCCACTGGAACGACGGGGCGGAGCCCCACGGGTCGTCGGAGGAGGCCGTCGCGCTCAGCGTCGAGCCGGCGGAGGCGGTGCCCGCGAGAGTGGCCGCGACGGTCGGTGGCCGCGTCGGCGTCGGCGTGCCCGTGACGGTGGCGGCCATGGCGGTGCCGAGCGTGACCTGCGGTTCGACCGTGACCGACACGGGACCCCCGCTGGGTATCCGGACCACGCGGGTCGCTGCGGGGCCGGTGGTCGTGTCGGTCAAGCCGTTGATCGTCACCCGGAAGCCCGTCGTGGTCCAGTTGGCGGGTGTCACGGACCAGCTCACGGTGACGTCGGAGCCGGTGTTCGTCAGCGTCAGTCCGGTCGCCTCGGCGGTCTGCGCGGCGACGTGGTCGCGGACGAGCTGGTTTGCCGGTGCGGTGCCACTCAGCAGCCAGGAGCGGAACGCCGACAGCCGCCCGTAGACACCGGGGTTCGCGCCATCGGCGCATGGGAATGCCCCCCAACTCGTGTCGCCGACGAGGAGGCGGGATCCGCCGACCGTCAGCGCCAGCGGGCCACCGGAGTCCCCCTTGCAGGTGTCGATCTGCGCCGCCAGATCGCCGGCGCACAGCATCACGTCCGCTGCGAAATCCGCGCCGTAGGAGGCGGTGCAGGCCGCATCCGCGTTGATCGGCACGGACGCCTGCTGCAGGCGCGCCGGTGTCGGCAGCGACTCGTCAGCCGGATCCGTCATGCCCCACCCGCTGATGGCCGCGACGGCGCCAGCGGCTACGAGGCCGTCCTGCCACGGGGCGATCAGGGGCATCGGCGGCGCGGTGGTATCGGCTGGGAGGGTGATCAGCGCAACATCGTTGCGGAACGTGAAGCGGTTGTAGTCGGGATGCGGCACGGCTGCCGTCCATGCCTGCTGCGTGGATGTGTCGGTGCGCAGCAGCACACCGGGTCGTGCGCGAGACAAGCCCGGGTTCGCGGCGGTGCCGACACCGTTCATAACGCAGTGGGCGGCGGTGAGGATGACGCGGGGAGCGATCACGGACCCGCCGCAGGCCCAGTAGTTCACGCCGTTTGCCGTTCCGAGCAGATAGGTGGCGCTCGGCCAGGCGCCGGCTGGCGCGTCCGAGCCGTTGATGATGCGCGCGCCGACGTCGTCCCCGCTCCCCGACGCGGCCGACGGCAACGCGAGCAGCGCCAGGGCGAGCGCGAGGATGGCGGGAGCTCGGCGCACTGCGCTCATTGTGCCGGCAATCGCCGGCCGCGGTGGTGGTCCAACGCGATCGGCGCGTCCCGCCTCCCGTGGTGGGGAGGCGGGACGCGCCGCCGCCGTTCGTCAGATCGGGCGGGCGGTTACCGCTTGCCCGGCACCGGGATCGTCGCGGACTGGCACCAGTTGGCCAAGCACATCTGGTTCTTCGAACCCGCGTCCGGGGCGACCAGCGAGAAGAAGATCTTCGTGCCGCCCGGCTTGGCCCAGTCGTTCGTCTTGAGGACCGGCGCGACGTTGATGATCTCGTCGTCCTTCGTCGTCTTGACCGTCATCGTCCAGGCCATCTTCTTGAGCGTGGTGGACTTCGCCAGGAGGCCCTTGCCGAGGGTGGTCTTCGAGCCCGGCTGGAACTCGAACGGCACGCCCTTTCCGTCGGGGCGCTTCACGTAGATGGAGTACGTGCCGGCGATGTTCATCTGGACCCGCAGCTTCGCGGTGAAGGTGGCCGGCATCTTCGGCTTCTTGGGCAGCTTCTTCGCCTTCTTCGAGACGAAGAGCTTCTTGAACAGGTTCTCCAGCACGTTCGGCGTCGGCTTCGTCACGGGGAGCTGGCGGGCGATCGTCTTCTCGACGAGGTCGACGCCCCTGTAGTCCCCGCCGACGGCCTTGTTGCCGAATTCGGCGATGTAGCCGCGGACACGGCGCGCGGTGTAGGCGTTGTTACCGCACGGGACGTCGTTCCAGTAGCCGACCTGCTCCGACGCGGAGTTGTCGGTCCAGTTCGTGACCGTGCAATCCTCATTTTCGGCGGGGGCTTGGGTCACGCCCGGCTCGCCGCACGGGCTGGCGGTCCCGTAGTCGTTCGGCTCACCGGTAGACCAGTTCGCGTAACCGACCGCCGACCCCGGGGTGATACCCGACTTGTTCGGCTTGGCTGCGCAGCCCTTCCAGAAGACGCTGCCGTTGTCGGGCCCGCCGATCCACTGCCACGTGCCCTCACTCCCGGCGTCGCGACCGCCGATGATCACCGCGGTAGCGCCGAAGATCTTCTCCGAGACGAAGGCGTTCTCCTCCGCGCTGGTGATCGATGCGAGGTAACCGGTCTGGCCGAGCTCCGTGCTGGCCTCGGCTGCCGCTTTGGCGGTGTCGGGATTGCGGGCGGTCTGCTCGGCCGTGGAGCACCCGGAGTCGGAATCCACGACGCACTTGCCGATCGGCACGTACTTGTAGAAGTGCTGCGTCTTCGGGAAGTAGGTCAGGTCGGCGCGGTACTCCGTCGCCATGCCCTTGATCGTCACCGGCGTGGTCGCCACGCCGGGCTTCGTCACCTTTTTAGCTGGGGCCGGCGTGGTCAGTCTGACGCTGGCGAGCGCGGTGTTCACCTGGTCCTGCGTGCCCGAGAACAGGAGTTCGGAACCCTGCAGCCCGTACCCGAAGGCGGGCGTTGTGCCGGCCTGGTTGGCCATCGTCAGGGTGCCGACGTTCGTGGACACCGAGACGAGGACGCTCTTGCCCTCGTAGCCCCAGACGTACCAGCCGTACACCGGGGCGGTGCCACCGGCGACGAAGTGGACGTTCATCGGCGCGCGCATGGCCGCGTCGGCGTGGTGCGGCAGGAGCGCGGCGAGCGCGGCCAACAGGCCGACGGCCAGAGTGACTGCTCGTCGGCGGGGGACGAGGGAAACGGCGGGGGGCATGGGCAACTCCTGCAGGTCGAAGCGGTGCCCGTTCTGAGCAATCGGGCAGGAACAACAGTAGCACCTTGATGACGCGCGAATTACGACGATCACCGCTGTAGGAGCCGCTGGAGCGCCGGCAGATGGCGCTCGCAGAGCGCGGGCAGTGCGGCGTGCTCGACTTCGTACGTGATGGCGGCCGCATCGCGGTCCGTGCACCAGTCGCGCAGCGCTCCCGGCGTCGGGCTGCCGGTGTCCGGGTGCACCGGCAGGCCCGATGCCTCGGCGAGTTCGCGGACCGTCATCGGCTCCGCCGCCGGGGTGGGTGCGATCAGCGCGAGGGGGCTGTGCAGGTCGAGCATCAGCGCCGGTCGATGGTCCTCGATCACCGACAGCATCGCCTGCGTCTCCGGCTCGGACCCGGCGGACGCGCCCGGGGAGGAGCGGTTCGTGCGGTGCGGCCGCTTGCGCACGGGCGTGCCCGGGGGATAGGTGAACGATTCCGCGGACGACCACGAGGCGGACGGGAAGTTGCGGTTGAGGTCGACGCCGGCCGCGTTCTGCCGGGTGCCGGCCAGGAGGCCGTCGGGGTTCGCCGCGGGGAGGATCGCCCACGTGGTGTCCGCGCCGTCGATCCGCTCGAGCAGCCGCCGGGCCAGGAGCAGCGTCTCGGGCTCCTCGCCGTGCATGCCCGCGATCAGCAGGCCGTCGATGCGGCTGAGGCCGTCGGGCACGAACAGGCGGAGCGGGAGCCCGCCGCGCGAGCGCCCGATCTCCTCGGTGGTCCAGCCGTCGGCGATCTGCATGTCAGTCGCGTCGGCGGGCCGGGATCGACCCGGCCCGCCGTCCTGCGATCAGTCGAGCTGGAGCCAGATCAGCTTCAGGTCGGTGTACTTCTCCATCGCGTGCATGGACTTGTCGCGCCCGAAGCCGGACTGCTTGAAGCCGCCGAACGGCGTCGTGATGTCGCCCGCGTCGAAGCAGTTGACCCAGACGACGCCGGCCTTGATCTGGCGCGCCACCTTGTGCGCCGTCGAGACGTCCCGCGTCCAGAGCGCGCCCGCCAGGCCGTAGACGGTGTCGTTCGCGATGGCGACGGCCTCCTCGACGTTCCGGAAGGAAATCGTCGAAAGCACGGGGCCGAAGATCTCCTCCTGGGCGATCTTCATCGAGTTCTGCACGTCGGAGAAGATCGTCGGCTCGATGAAGCAGCCGCCGGTCTCGGTCATCACGCGATTGCCGCCGAGGGCGACGGATGCGCCCTCCGCACGGCCGGCCTCGATGTAGCCGAGCACGCGGCTCGTCTGCGTCTCGTCGACCATCGCGCCCATCTTCGTGCCGTCCTCGAGCGGGTTGCCGGGCTGGATGCCGGCGGCGACCTTCGCCACGCGGGCGATGAAGTCGTCGCGGATGTCCTCGTGGACCAGCAGGCGCGAGCCGGCGTTGCAGACCTCGCCCTGGTTGAAGAAGATGCCCCAGGCGACGGCCTCGGCGGCCTTGTCGAGGTCGGGGTAGTCGGGGAGGATGATGTGCGGCGTCTTGCCGCCGCACTCGAGCGAGACGCGCTTGAGGTTCGACTCGCCGGAGTAGCGCATGAAGTACTTGCCGACCTCGGTGGAGCCGGTGAAGGCGACCATGTCGACGTCCATGTGGCGGCCGATCGCCTGGCCGGCGGTCTCGCCCATGCCGGGGACGACCTGCAGGACGCCCTCGGGGATGCCCGCCTCGACGGCGAGCTGCGCAATGCGGATGGCGGTCAGCGGCGACTGCTCGGCCGGCTTCAGCACGACCGAGTTGCCGGTGGCCAGTGCGGGGCCGAGCTTCCAGCACGCCATCATCAGCGGGAAGTTCCACGGCACGACGGCGCCGATGACGCCGAGCGGCTCGCGGACGACCATCGCGACGGCGGAGGGATGGGTCGGCGCGATCTCGTCGGAGACCTTGTCGATCGCCTCCGCGTAGAAGTTGATGCAGCGGGCGGAGCCGGCGACGTCGACCTGACGCGAGTCGGAGATCGGCTTGCCCATGTCGATCGTCTCGAGCAGCGCGAGCTCGTCCGCGTTCTCGAGGATGAGGTCGGCGAAGCGCTTCATGATCGCCTTGCGCTTGGCGGGGGCGGCCTGCGACCAGGTCCCCTTCGCGAACGCGGCCCGCGCGCCGGCGACGGCGCGATCCACGTCGGGCGCGTCGCACGCCGCGATCTGCGCGATGACGCTGCCGTCGATCGGCGAGACGCAGTCGAACGTCGCGCCGCTGAGGGCGTCGACGTACTGGCCGTCGATGAACGCGCGTCCCTCGGGCTGCACCTGCGCGGCGGCCTCGGCGACGGTCTTCGGGCTGGGAATTGCGGTGGCGCTCATGATCCTCCGGGGAGGTCGACGTTGCGTGGTGACATGTCGAACGGTACGCGACCCGACGCCCCCCTGCGGACCCAGGCGGACATTTTGGGTCCGGACCCAAAATGTCCGCCTGGCGTGCGCTTGCGCGTTGCCGCGAGCCGCTCCGCCGTCCTCGTGGCGCTGCTCGCGCGCTGACCGCGTGCCCCGGATCGAAGGCGTTTGACTCCACTGGCTGCATGCCACGTCGCAATCGGTCGCACCCCGCCGAGGTCCTCGCCCATGTCATCAGCCGGGGTGTCCACGGCGATCCTCTCTGTCCCCATGACGACGCCAGCGGCACGCTGTGGAACGCGATCGGTCGCTACTCCCGGGAATTCGAGGTGCCGATCCTTTCGCTCTGCATCATGGGCTCGCACTACCACCTCCTGACGACGGCCGGCGACGAGGCGATCTCCGAGATGCTGCATCGCGCGCACTCCAAGCTGGCGAACACCCGCAACGTCATCGAGAAGCGTCGCGGTGCCGTGTTTGGACGGCGTTTCAAGCTGGTCACCGTGGATGACGAAGTGCACACGCAGCGCGTGTTGCGGTACGTGCCGATGAACCCCGTCCGCCACCGCCTCTGCAAGCACCCGGTCGACTGGTACTGGAGTACGCACGCCGTGCTCCTCGGCCGCAGACGCAAGCCGGCTTGGTTCGACTCGAAGTCGGCTCTGCGGGCGATGGGCTTCCCCGACGCAGACGCGTACAACCGTTTCGTGCTCGCTGGATCGCCGCACGCGCTCCCGCCGATGTCGAAGGGGCAGCTAACCCAGCACAACGCGCGCATCATGGCGATGTACGGCGCGTCGACGCCGGACATCGCCGAAGCGCTCCGGATCTCGCCCCGGCACGCGCGACGACTCGTCAACGGGGCGACCGTCGTGCCGCGCGACGCGGTTTGACGAGGCAGCGCAGGAATCGAACCTACCGACCGACGGGCTACGCCGGCCTGCGCGTTTTGAAGACGCGATCCGCCACCAGGCGGTTGCCGCCCCGCCGACGAGCGTAGCGCAGGCGGACATTTTGGGTCCGGACCCAAAATGTCCGCCTGTCTGTGTCGACGTGCGAATCGAACGGCGTGGGGCAGTTGCCAGACGCATTGCGGATCGCCGTGTCGAGCGCGGTCGGGGCGAGCTGGCAGCTCGACCTGACCTCGGCGTCCGTGGCCGCCGATCCGGACTCGTGGAGCGACGATCCCGTCGATGAGCACGAGGCCGGGCTCGGGCCGCTGCTCGCGCTCGGGTCGCTCGTCGGGCCGGTGCTGCGCTATCGGGCGTGGGACGACGATGGGCTGTGCGACGTCGCCGTGTACAGCCCCGACGAGGCGGTGTGGGAGCGCTTCGCCGAGGCGCTGCGCCGGCTGCGCGTGTCGGACTGGACGGCACCGGCCCCCTTCCTCGACGTCGACGCGGGCAGCGCCTGGGAGATCGCGATCCTCTGGCGCGGGCGCTCCATCGACCTGCACGGCGAAGGCGCGTGGCCGCCGCACGGCACGACTGATCCGGGACCCGAGTGGTCAGGATTCATGCGCGCCGTGCACCGCCTCGCCGGCGGACGCGGCTTCGACCCCCTCCAGCTGACCGGGAGGCTCTCGTGAGCAACCGATCCCTCGCCCTCATCACCGGCGCGTCCGGCGGCATCGGCCTCGAGCTCGCGCGCTGCGCGGCCGCCGACGGACACGACCTGATCCTCACCGCCCGACGGCGCGAGGCGCTCGAGGCCGCCGCCGGCGAGATCGCGTCGCGGTATCGCGTCACGACCGCCGTCATCGCCGACGACCTGGACGACCCCGCCGCCGTCGCCCGCATCGCCGCGCAGATCGACCGCCCGGTGGACGTGCTGGTCAACAACGCCGGCTTCGGCACGTGGCAGCCGTTCACCGACACCGACCCGACCGACATCGACGGGATGGTGCGCGTCAACGTCGGCGCGCTTACGGCGCTCACGCGCACCTACCTGCCGGGGATGCTCGAACGGGGCCGCGGCGGCATCCTCAACGTCGCGTCGGTGGCGGGCTTCCTGTCCGGCCCCAACGCCGCCGTCTACTACGCGACCAAGAACTACGTCCTCGCCCTGTCCGAGGCGCTCGCCGTCGAGGCGGGCGGCAGCGGCGTGACCGTCAGCGCGCTCTGCCCCGGGCCGGTCGAGACGGGATTTCAGGCGCGGGCCGGCATGGGCGGCACGCGCATGAAGCGGATGTCCATGATGGACGCCCGGACCTGCGCGGAGCAGGGATGGAGCGGCTTCCGCGCCGGTCGCCGCACGATCATCCCAGGCGTCGGCAACAAGGCGCTCGCACAGGTGCCGCGGCTCATGCCGCGCCGGCTGATGACGCGCATGGTCGGCATGGTCCAGCATCCCGAGCCATGAAGATCGACGCCATCGTCGCCGCGGGCTGCGGCATCGCGTACGTCGCCACCGGCATCTGGGGCATGTTCTCCGGCGACATCGCCCCGCCCTTCGACGTGTTCATCGGTGTGAAGGACGCGCTGATCGCGGGCATCTGCTTCGCCTGGCTGTCGGCCGAGCTCCGCGCCGGGCCGATGGCTCGCGCCCGCGGCATCGCGCTCGTCGTGGCGCTGATCATCCTCGCCGACGCCGTGCTGGCGCTGATCGGCGGGGCGGGCCCGTGGCGGACCGACATCGCACCGGACGGCTCCTTCGTCGGGTCGCTGCTGCTCGGGATCGTGCTGATCGGGGCCGGGCTCGCGCTCGTGTGGTTCGTCCGCCGCCCCGATACGATCGGCCGGTGACCGTCCCACCGACCATGCGGGCCTGGCTCCTGACGCGCCACGGCGAGCTCGACGCCCTCGCCTTCGACCCCGCGCACCCGACGCCCACACCGGGCCCGGGCGAGGTCGTCATCCGCGTCGACGCCTGTGGCATCAACAACACCGACATCAACACGCGCGTCGGCTGGTACGCACAGGGCGATGACAACGGCGCGTGGAACTCGCCGCTCGACTTCCCCGTGATCCAGGGCGCCGACGTCTGCGGCGTGATCGCCGCCGTCGGTGACGACGTCGCGCGTGAGCGGCTCGGTGAGCGGGTCCTCGTGGACCCGTGGATCCGCGATCCCGCTGCACCCGAGGACCTCGAGCGCGCCGGCTACGTCGGGTCCGAGCATCCCGGCGGTTATGCGGACTTCGTGGCGGTGCCCGCGGTGAACGCGCTCCCCGTCGATGCGCGGTTCGCCGCCGTCGAGCTCGCGTCGCTGCCCACGGCGGCCGGGACGGCGATGGACATGGTCCGCCGCGCGGAGGTCGGCCCCGGCGATCACGTCGTCGTCACGGGCGCGTCGGGCGGCGTGGGTGGGTACGCGCTGCAGATAGCCGTGGCGCGCGGCGCGACGGTGACCGCCGTCTGCAGCCCGGAGAAGGCCCCCGGTGTCCTCGCACTCGGCGCGGCGGCGACCTGCGGTCGCGACGATCCGCTGCCGGACTGCGACGTGGTTGTCGACGTCGTCGGCGGCGACCGCTGGTCGGCGCTGCTCGATGCCCTTCGGCGCGGCGGGCGCTACGTCGTCTCCGGGGCGATCGCGGGCCCGCTCGTCGAGCTCGACCTGCGCACCCTCTACCTGAAGGACCTCACCCTGATCGGGGCCACCGTCACCCCGCCGGGCGTCTTCGCGGAGATGGTCGCGATGGCAGAGCGGGGAGACATCCGTCCGACCGTCGCCGCGACGTTCCCCCTCGAGCACCTGCGCGAGGCCCAGGAGACGTTCATCGCCAAGCGCTTCGTCGGCAAGATCGTCCTCGATCACGCACGCGACGCCGACTGACCATGGTCGTCGCGATCGACACCGCGCTCCGCGACGAGGCCGTCGAGCTGCTGCGGGACCTCGTGCGCGTCGACTCGTCGAACCCGCCCGGACGCGAGACCCCGGCCGCGCTCATCGTGCAGCGGTACCTGGAGGCGAACGGGGTGGCCTGCGAGCTCGTCGCCCGCAACCCCGATCGTGCGAACGTCATCGCCCGGCTGCCCGGCTCCGGCGGCGGCCCGTCGCTCGCCCTGTGCGGACACACCGACGTCGTGCCCGCCCACGCCCCCGACTGGCAGCACGACCCGTTCGGGGCGCACCTCGACGAGGCCGGCTTCGTGTGGGGCCGCGGCACCTGCGACATGAAGAACGAGCTCGCGAGCCGCTGCGTCGTGCTCGCGCACCTCGCGCGGACGGGCGTGCCGTTGCGTGGCGACCTCGTGCTCATCTCGCAGGCCGACGAAGAGGACGGCACCGAGGAAGTCGGCATGCCGTGGCTCCTGCGCGAGCGACCGGACCTGCGCTGCGACTACGCGATCGACGAGGGCGGCGGCACCCGCCTGGCCCTCGCCGACGGGCGTGTCGTCTACACCCTGCAGGTCGGGGAGAAGGCGACGCTCCCGGTCACCGTCACGGCGCTCGGCGAGGCGGGGCACGCCTCGATCCCGACGCTCGGTCGCAACGCGGTGCCCCTGCTCGCCGAGCTGATCCGACGGCTCGACGCGCACCGGACCCGGCGCCGGCTCGTGGCGCCGATCCGCGCGATGGTCGAGGCGCTCGGCTTCGACGCCGACGACGACCTCGACGCCATCGCCACGCAGGTCGCGGCGCTGCATCCCGTGTTCGCGATGGAGATCGACGCGCTGCTCGGCATCACCATGGCGCCGACGCTGCTGACCGGCTCCACCGCTCGGAACGTGCTGCCCGGTCGCGCGTCGGTGGGTGTCGACTGCCGGATCCTGCCCGGCGACGGGCGCGAGGATCTGGAGCACGAGCTGCGCGCCGCGCTCGGCGACGACGTCCCCTGGGAGTTCGCCTTCGACCAGGGCATCACGGGCGGCACCTCGTCGGCGCTCGGCACGCCGCTGCACGCGGCGATCAGCGCGGCCGTCGACGCGCACGATCCCGGTGCGACCCTGGTGCCGCAGCTGTCGACCGGCTTCACCGACGCCGCCTTCATCCGGCAGGCCTTCGGCACCGTCGCCTACGGGTTCTGGCCGGTTG
>JAUMCA010000038.1:0-6797 GCA_032119475.1 Thermoleophilia bacterium
CCAGACCGACCCGCCGCGGCGGCGCCGTCGCTGCTCGTGGGAGCGGGCGCGGATCCGCAGGAGGACGAGCACGATGCCGACGCCCAGCAGGGCGACGACGAGCCAGGGCCACCAGCCGCCGCCGCCCGTCTCGCCGCCGGCCGCGGCGTCGTCGCCGTTCATGTTCGGCTTCGTGGTCGCGGTGGCGAAGCTGGTCAGCGCGCCGACGGGGTCGGTGCCCGCGACGGCGCGCGAGTCGGCCACCGCCTTGGCGATGCGCTCGTTGGGGTAGGCGAGCGACGCACCGGCCAGGCGGTCGCGGATCACGAGTCCGACCGTCGCGCGCGGGTCCTGCGTCTTCAGCGCCTCGAGGATGCGGTTGGCGGAGGCCTTCGCGTTCGGAGCGCCGCGCACCGGGCGGTCGAGCACGATGAGGTACGTGGACGGCGATTCCGCGGCGACGGCCGCGAGCGCCTTGATGTCCGGGCGCGGCGAGACGCTGGGCTGCACGAACGCGTGGCGCGCCCCGCTCAGCGCGGTCGCCACCTGCTCGGCGGTCAGGCGCTTCGCCTGCTGCGCCCCCGCGGGCAGCGCCGTGACCAGCACCGCCAGGGCGATCGCGAGGGCGGTGAGCGCACGACGCATGTTGAGATCGTACTCCCTCTGGCGGCGCGCGGGAAAACGCGCGGGTGTGCGGAGTCTCCAATCTTCACACAAACATAACTTGATAGTGAGGCACTAAGGTCGTATGCTGCGTTCACGCACCGGGTCACCGGGGCACGCAACTGCACATCCCACGTTCCCTTCACGGAGGTACATACCCACATGGGTCGCGTCATCGGCATCGATCTCGGCACCACCAACTCCTGCATGGCGGTTCTCGACGGCGGCGAGCCGTCCGTCATCGAGAACGCGGAGGGCGGGCGCACCACGCCGTCCGTCGTCGCCTTCACCAAGGACGGCGAGCGCCTCGTCGGCACCCCGGCCAAGCGCCAGGCCGTCACCAACCCGGAGAACACCGTCTTCTCGGTCAAGCGCTTCATGGGCCGCAAGGGCTCGGAGGTGTCCGAGGAGATGACGATGGTCCCGTACGTCGTCACCAGCGGGCCGAACGGCGACGCGCGCGTGAACGCGGGCGGCAAGGAGCACTCGCCGGAGGAGATCTCCGCGATGACCCTCGCCAAGCTCAAGGCGGACGCGGAGGCGAAGCTCGGCGACACCGTCACCGACGCCGTCATCACCGTCCCGGCGTACTTCAACGACGCCCAGCGCCAGGCCACGAAGGACGCCGGCCGGATCGCGGGCCTCAACGTCCTGCGCATCATCAACGAGCCGACCGCGGCCGCGCTGGCCTACGGCATCGAGAAGACGGGCGAGCAGAAGGTGCTCGTCTTCGACCTCGGCGGCGGCACGTTCGACGTCTCCGTCCTCGAGCTCGCCGACGGCGTCTTCGAGGTGAAGGCCACCGCCGGCGACAACCACCTCGGCGGCGACAACTTCGACAAGGGCGTAGTCGATTGGATGGTCGCGGAGTTCAAGAAGGACCAGGCGATCGACCTGTCGCAGGACAAGCTCGCCCTGCAGCGCCTCTACGAGGCCGCCGAGAAGGCGAAGATCGAGCTCTCCTCGGCGCAGTCGACGCAGATCAACCTGCCGTTCGTCACCGCCGACGCGTCCGGGCCGAAGCACCTCGACATGCAGCTCTCGCGCGCCAAGCTGGCCGAGCTCGTCGACAGCCTGATCGAGCGCACCGTCGGCCCGACGAAGCAGGCCCTGGCGGATGCCGGCCTGTCCCCGAGCGAGATCGACGACGTCATCCTCGTCGGCGGCATGACCCGCATGCCGCTCGTCCAGGACAAGGTCAAGGAGATCACCGGCAAGGAGCCGCACCGCGGCGTCAACCCGGATGAGGTGGTCGCGATCGGCGCCGCCATCCAGGCCGGCGTGCTGCGCGGCGACGTCAAGGACGTCCTCCTGCTCGACGTCACCCCGCTGTCCCTGGGCATCGAGACCAAGGGCGGCGTGATGACGAAGCTGATCGAGCGCAACACGACGATCCCGACCCGCAAGTCGGAGGTCTTCTCGACCGCGGAGGACGGCCAGACGTCCGTCGAGATCCACGTCCTCCAGGGCGAGCGCGAGATGGCGTCGTACAACAAGACGCTCGGCAAGTTCCAGCTCGTCGGCATCCCGCCGGCGCCGCGCGGCATGCCGCAGGTCGAGGTCACGTTCGACATCGACGCGAACGGCATCATCAACGTGTCGGCGACCGACAAGGGCACCGGCCAGTCGCAGCAGGTCCGCATCGAGAGCGGCTCCGGCCTGTCCGAGGACGAGATCCAGCAGATGGTCAAGGACGCCGAGGCGCACGCGGACGAGGACAAGACCGCGCGCGAGCTCGCCGAGGCGAAGAACGGCGCCGAGCAGCTGCTCCACCAGACCGAGAAGACGGTCGCGGAGCACGGCGACAAGGTCGGCGACGACGTCAAGGCGAAGATCGAGGCCGCCGCGGGCGAGCTGCGGTCCGCGCTGGAGGGCAGCGATGCCGCCGCCATCCGCCAGAAGGCGGACGCGCTCCAGGAGGCGTCGTACAGCCTCGCCGAGCAGGTCTACAAGGACGCGCAGGCGCAGGGCGCTCCCGGTGGCGACGCCGGCGCGGACGACGCGGCGGACGAGGAGATCATCGAGGACGCCGAGGTCGTCGATCCGGACGCCGCGGCCAAGTCGTGACCGGCGACGAGCGCATCGATCCGACCGTCGAGGAGGCGGGGGCCGACGCCCCCGCCTCCGACGACGGCACGGCGGTCGAGGAGGATCCGATCGCCCGCGCGGAGCGCGAGCGGGACGAGCACCTCGACAGCCTGCGTCGCCTCGCGGCGGAGTTCGATAACTACAAGAAGCGCATGGCCCGCGAGCAGCAGGAGCTGCAGGTGCGCGCGGCCGAGCGGCTGCTGCGCGACCTGCTCCCGGTCTTCGACGATCTGGAGCGGGCCCTGCAGGCATTCGAGACGGCGGACAAGGAGGCGATCGCCGACGGCGTCGCGCTCGTGCACCGCGCGCTGTGGACGCTGCTCGAGCGCGAGGGCGTCGCGGAACTCGACCCGGAAGGCGAGGCGTTCGATCCCCATCGCCACGAGGCGCTCCTCTCCCAGGCGGCTGACGCCCCGGACGGCACGGTCATCGAGGTGATCCAGAAGGGCTTCATGCTCGGCGACCGCGTCCTCCGGCCCGCGCGCGTCGTCGTCGCGGGAGGCGGATCCTGACCGCTCGTGCCGTCACGACCTTCGAGGCAGCGCCGCTCGGCGGTGCGGAGAAGCTGGTGACCGCCTTCTTCTGGGCGGTCGTCGTGCTGGCGTGGGTCGGCTTCGGCCTCACCCTGTCGGGTGGCAGCGCCGTCGGCGCGCTGGCGATGATCGCGGTCGCCGTGCTGCTCGCCGGTCTCGCCTACCAGCTGCGACGCACGCAGCCGGTCGCGTACCGCATCGAGGCCGATGCGCTCGTGATCGAGCGCCGGAACGGCAGCGAGGACCGCTTCGCCGGCACCGTCGAGCCCCACGTGGAGAAGGTCACGCTCGGCATGCGCCTCGGCTCCGGCGGCCTGTACGGCTACCGCGGCCGCTTCCGCGTGTCCACCGGCGGCTGGGCGCGCGCGCTCGTCACCGACGTCCGGCGCACGGTCCTGATCCGGGTCGGCGGTGCGCGCGTCGTCCTGTCGCCGCTCGACCCCGCCGGGTTCGTCGCGGAGGTGCGCGATGCGTGACCTCTACGAGGTGCTCGGCGTCGCCCGCGACGCGTCGGCGGACGACATCAAGAAGGCCTACCGGAAGCTCGCGCGGAAGTACCACCCGGACGCGAACCCGGACGACCCGAAGGCCGAGGAGATGTTCAAGGAGGTCTCCGCGGCGCACGACACGCTGTCCGACCCCGAGAAGCGCAAGGCATACGACCAGTTCGGCGCCATGGGCGGCACGGGCGCGGCCGGCTTCGACCCGAACGCGTTCCGCGACTTCGCCCAGGACCGCGGCTTCGACATCTCCGACCTGTTCGGCGACCTCTTCGGGCGCCGGCGGGGCGGCGGGGGACGGGGTCGTCGCGGCCCGCGCCGCGGCGTCGACCTCGAGACCCGCGTCACGCTCGCCTTCGACGACGCCCTCCGCGGCGCGCGCGTCACCGTTCCCGTCGACAAGGACGCCCCCTGCGGCGACTGCGGCGGCTCCGGCGCGGCACCCGGCACCTCCCGCGTCACGTGCCCGGACTGCGGCGGCACGGGCGAGCGGCAGGTCAACCAGGGCTTCTTCGCCATCAGCGAGCCGTGCCTCCGCTGCGCGGGCGCCGGCAGCGTGGTCGAGACGCCGTGCGGCACGTGCCGCGGGTCCGGCCGCGTGCGGCGCACCAAGCGCTACACGGTCAAGATCCCGGCCGGCATCGCCGACGGCGCCCGCATCCGCGTGCGCGGCAAGGGCCTCGACGGCGAGGACGGCGGCCCGCCGGGCGACCTCTGGGTCGTCGTCCAGGTGCTGCCCTCGGAGCGCTTCACCCGGCGCGGCAAGGACGTCGTCGTCGACATCCCCGTGACCTTCCCCGAGGCCGCCCTCGGCGCCGAGATCGACGTGCCCACGCCGCTCGGCGAGAAGGTCCGCGTGCGCGTGCCGGCCGGCTCCGCCGACGGCAAGATGCTGCGCGTCCGCGGCCACGGCGCGCCGACGACCGATGGCGAGGCCGGCTCCCTGCTCGTCCGGCTCAAGCTGATCGTGCCGTCGGAGCTGAGCACCCAGCAGACCGAGGCGCTCGAGCGCTTCGCCGCGCTCGACGGCGGCACCGATCCGCGGGCGGGGCTGTTCGCGTGAACGAGCACACCCCCAAGTACATGATCGGCGTCGCGGCGGAGATCGTCGGCATGCACCCGCAGACGCTGCGCCTCTACGAGACCCGCGGCCTCGTGCGACCGCGACGCACCGCCGGCGGCACGCGCCTGTACTCCGACGCCGAGCTCGCGCGGCTGCGCCGCATCACCGAGCTCGCCTCCGGGCTCGGCCTGTCCCTGCAGGGCGTCGAGCACGTGCTCGCACTCGAGGACCGCATCCAGCAGCTGGAGCACCAGGTCGAGGAGCTGGGCGCCGCCCTCGACGAGGCCGCCCGTGTCCTCCAGAACGAGGTCGAGAGCGTCCACCGCTCGTACCGGCACGAGATCGTGCCGTACGTCCCGCCCGGCGCGGAGATCGTGATCCGCCGCCGCCGACCCCGCTGACCGATTCCCACCCACCCATCGACCCCCACCTGAATCCCATGGACCCCAACAAGCTCACCGTCAAGGCGCAGGAGGCCCTCGGCACCGCCGCCGAGCGCGCTCGCGTCGCGGGCAACCCCGAACTCGCACCCATCCACCTCCTCGCGGGCCTCGTCGCCGAGCACGGCTCCGTCGCGGAGTCGCTGCTGCGCGGCGTCGGCGCCGACATGGACGCACTCCGCCGCGACGTCGACGACGCGCTCGCCAGGCTGCCGAGCATGCAGGGCGCGGCGACCGTGCCGCAGGCGTCGCTCGGCCTCCGCGAGGTGCTCGACCGCGCGGGCCGCGAGGCCGCCGAGATGGGCGACGACTACGTCGCCTCGGAGCACCTGCTGATCGCGCTCGCCGAGCAGTCCGGCGCCGCCAAGGACGCCCTGCGCCGCCAGTCGGTCACCAAGGACGCGCTCGGCGCCGCGCTGAAGGACCTGCGGGGCGGCCGCCGCGTCACCGACCCGAACGCCGAGGACCTCTACGGGGCGCTGGAGAAGTACGCGCGCGACCTGACCGCCGCGGCCGAGGCCGGGAAGGTCGACCCGGTGATCGGGCGCGACGACGAGATCCGCCGCGTCGTGCAGGTCCTGTCGCGGCGCACGAAGAACAACCCCGTCCTGATCGGCGAACCGGGGGTCGGCAAGACGGCGATCGCCGAGGGCCTCGCCCAGCGCATCGTCGCCGGCGACGTCCCGGAGAGCCTGCGCGGTCGCCGCATCTGGGCGCTCGACATGGGCGCGCTCCTGGCTGGCGCGAAGTTCCGCGGCGAGTTCGAGGAGCGCCTCAAGGCGGTCCTCGGCGAGGTGACCGCCGCCGAGGGCCAGGTCGTCCTGTTCATCGACGAGCTCCACACCGTCGTCGGCGCCGGCGCGGCGGAGGGCGCGGTCGACGCCGCGAACCTGCTCAAGCCGATGCTGGCCCGCGGCGAGCTCCGCGCGATCGGCGCGACGACGCTGGACGAGTACCGCAAGCACGTCGAGAAGGACGCCGCGCTCGCGCGCCGCTTCCAGCCCGTGCTCGTCGGCGAGCCGAGCGTCGAGGACGCGATCGGGATCCTGCGCGGCCTCAAGGAGCGCTACGAGGTGCACCACGGCGTGCGCATCCAGGACAGCGCGATCATCGCGGCGGCGATGCTGTCGGACCGCTACATCGCGGACCGCTTCCTGCCGGACAAGGCGATCGACCTGATCGACGAGGCGGCGAGCCGCCTGCGCATCGAGATCGACTCGCGGCCGACCGAGCTCGACGAGGTCGAGCGCCGGATCATGCGCATCGAGATCGAGGACGCCGCGCTCGCCAAGGAGTCGGACGCCGCCTCCGCCGAGCGGCGCGAGGCCCTGGCGAACGAGCTCGAGGAGCTGCAGGGCCAGGCCGGCGTGCTGCGCGGCAAGTGGGAGGTCGAGAAGCGCCACATCGAGTCGATCCGCCGCCTCAAGGGCATGATCGAGGACGTCAAGGCGGAGGCCGAGCGCGCCGAGCGCGACGCCGACCTCCAGCGCGCCGCCAAGCTCACGTACGGTGACCTGCCCGCCTACGAGGC
>JAUMCA010000039.1:0-3848 GCA_032119475.1 Thermoleophilia bacterium
CCCGACGCTGACCGACCGCGGCACCGCGCTGTGCGATCTCCTCGCCACGCTGCCGGTGCCGGTCGTCGCCGCGCTCGGCGGCCACGCCGTCGGAGGTGGGGCGGAGCTGGCGCTGGCCGCCGACTGGCGGATCGTCGATCCGGCGGCCGAGTTGCGCTTCGTCCACGCGGGCTTCGGGCTGATGCCGGGCTTCGGCGGCCTCGCGCGGCTCGAGCGCCTCGTCGGCCGCCCGACGGCGCTGCGCCTGCTGTCCACCCGGGCCGCGGTGGGGGCGGAGGAGGCGGTCGCCCTCGGTCTCGCCGACGCGGTCGTGCCCGCCGCCGAGCAGCTCGCGTGGGCGGACGAGCGGACCGCCGCGATGGCCGACGCGCAGCGCCACGCCGTCGCGGAGATCAAGCAGGCGCTCGAGGACGGCGACGAGCGCGCGGCGTTCCTGCGCGTCTGGCCGGACCGGCAGCTGCCGGATCGGCTCGGGTCCTGACGCGGTCATCGGGTACGCTGAGGTCTCGCGAAAGGCACCGCATGAGCCAGGTCACCAAGCAAATACTGCTCGACGCCCTCAACCAGGTCGAGGATCCCGAGCTGATGATGGGCATCGTCGACATCGGCCTCGTCTACGAGGTCGACGTGGACGCCGAGAACAAGGTGCGCTGCACCTACTCGCTGACGTCGATGGGCTGCCCGGCCGGACCGCACATCGCCTCGGAGATCGACCGCGCGCTGCGCGAGGTCCCGGGCGTCGCCGAGGTCGAGGCCGAGCTGGTCTGGTCCCCGCCGTGGACGCCGGACCGCATGAGCGAAGACGCCAAGTTCGCCCTCGGCTTCTGAGTCCCCAACGGGGCCAGACCCCGATGGGGAACGAGGTGCGGCGCACCCGTGCGCGTCGCGTGGCTGGAAGACCGCGCCGGGGCTAGCCCCGCTCCGTTGTGCCGGAGGGTGGTGGTGGCGGCGGGAGCGGGATAGGTTGGCGCCATGAATGAATCTGCGTTGTCGTATCGCCGTGCACGGCGCGGTGGGGTTCGGCTCCTGGTCGGTGTTGCCGTGTGCGTGCTGCTGCTGGTGGGTGCGACGCAGGGGCAGGCGGCCGGATCCGCTGCGTCTGCCGGCCCGGCTGCCGCGGTCGATGCCCGGTCGGGGCCCGTCGGGCCGCGGATCATCGGCGGCACGCCGGCTCTGGCGGGCGAGTGGCCGAGCATCGTCGCGTTGCTCACCAAGAGTGAGGACAACGCGTTCTTCGCGCAGTTCTGCGGAGGCACCCTGATCGCACCGCGCGTGGTGCTGACCGCGGCGCACTGCGTGGTCAGCAACGCGGGCGCGGTCCCGGCGGACTCCCTCGACGTCACCGTCGGTGCGCTTGATCTGCTGAACACCACCCGCGAACAGCGGATTGCGGTATCGGAGATCACGGTGCATCCGGATTACGACCCGCGCTTCCATGACGACGACGTCGCGCTGCTGACGCTCGCGCAGGCGTCGACCGCCACGCCGATGCCCATGATCAGCGCCGGGCAAGCCCTCTTGCTGACCGCCGGCAATTCTCTCGACGTCGCCGGATGGGGCAACCGGGACGCTGACGGCTTTGACTTTCCGCAGGACCTGTATGAGGTGTCTGTGCCGCTGGTCGCCAACGCCGGCTGCACCACGGCCTACGGATCGACGTTCGACGCGGTCAAGATGCTCTGTGCCGGCGAGCAGGATGCCAATCTCCCCCGCGTCGATTCGTGCCAGGGCGACAGCGGCGGCCCGCTCACCGCGGACTTCGAGGGAGCGGACTCCACGGTAACGAGGACGCTGGTCGGGATCGTCTCGTTCGGCTTCGGCTGTGGGCTCGCGGACTACCCCGGCGTCTACGCCCGGGTCAGCAACTACCTCGGCTTCATCGGCGGGGTCGTCGCCGACGTCGCAGCCGAGCCGGCTCCGTCGCCGGCACCGCCCGCCGCGGCACCGGCACCGACCCCGGCACCGGCACCGGTGGCCGTCGCGCCGCGCGTGCAGGCGCCGGCGAGAGGGCTACGGGTCACCGGTACGCGTGAGGTCGGCCACCGGCTGCGCGTGCGGCCGCCGGTCGCGACCGGTTCGCCGGCGCCGCAGGTCACGTACCAGTGGCAGCGCAACGGTCGCGCGATCGCGGGTGCGGATGCGGCGACGTACTGGACGCGCTGGACCGACGCCGGCGCACGCGTGCGCTGCCGGATCGTCTACACGAACAGCGCGGGCACGCAGACGATCTTCTCGGCCGCCGTCCGCGTGGGCTTCTAGCGGCCCTTGGTGGGGGGAGGGGACCAGGTCCCCTCTCCCCGTCGCGGGCATGCGTGCGCGCGGGGTCGACGCCGGCGTGGGGCGGGACTAGGCCTCGACGGTCTCGGCGGGAGCGGCGGCCTCGGGGGCCGGCGTCTCCTCGACGCGCGTCTCGGCGGCCTCGGCGGAGGCCATCGTCTGCTCGTCCCGATCCTCGCCGCGCGAGCGATCCGGGCGGCCGCCACGGGCGCGCTCGAGCTTCGGCATCACGAAGGGGAGGAGGCCCATCTCGCGGGCGCGCTTGATCTCACGCGCGGCGAGGGCCTGCTGCCGACGGGAGAGGCCGGTCATGCGGCGCGAGCGGATCTTGCCGCGGTCCGAGAGGAACCGCTTGAGACCCTCGACGTTCGTGTAGCGGATCTGGTCGTCCGCGATCTGGACGCGCTTGCGCTTCTTGAGGGGAAGTGCGCTCCGCTTTCGTCGAGCCTGCTGTGCCACGTGTCGTCGAGCTCCCAATCAGAAGGACCGCGGGAGCATAGACGAGGACGTGGAACGGGGGGTCAGGTGCGTGCGAGGGACTCGCGGGCCTCCACGGCGAGGCGGTCGGCGCGCTCGTTGAGCTCGACGCCGGCGTGCCCGCGTACCCGCTCGAAGCGGATCTGGTGCGGCGCCTTCGCCTCGAGGATCTCCTGCCAGAGGTCCTGGTTCTCGACCGGCTTCTTCGCCGAGGTCTTCCACCCGTTCCGCTGCCACTTGTCGAGCCAACCCTGGGTGAACGCCTTCTCGACGTACGCGGAATCCGTGACGATCACGACCTGCGACGGCTTCTTCAGCGCCTGCAGGCCCTTGAGGACGCCCATCAGCTCCATGCGGTTGTTGGTCGTGTGATCCTCGGCGCCGTAGATCTCGTGCTCGTGGTCGCGCCAGCGCAGGATCGCCGCCCAGCCGCCGGGCCCCGGGTTGCCGGAGCAGGCGCCGTCGGTCCAGATCTCCACCTCGTCGGCCACCTGGGCAGCCTACCGGGGACGCCGCGCCTACCGGCGGTCGTGCGCCAGCGCACGTTGGCTCCCCGTGGGGGCGGCGTATGATCCCGCCGTGCCCCGCGCGGTCCGCATCCTCCTCGCCGCCGTCGCGGTGCTCCTCGCCTGCGCCGTCCCCGCGTACGGGGCCACGGGCTGCGACGCCACCGGCGACGCGCGCAGTGCCGACGACTGCGTGCGCCATGCGCACGTCGGCGCGTCGATGGACAGCCGCGTGCGCGGCGGGGAGACCATCACGCTGCGCCAGGGGCTCCACCCCTCGCTGCGCGGCACCACCATCGTCTCGCGCATCCAGGTGCGGCACGCGCCGAAGAGCGGCCGCAAGGGCCCGTGGATCGAGATCCGGCGGCATCGCTGGACGCCCGGCGCGCGCGGGACGCTCGACATCCGCGCCTGCCGCGCCAAGCTCGCCGGGCGGTACCAGTTCCGCACCGTGGTCACGCCGGCCGCGGCTCCCCGGGCCGGTCTGCTGGCGCGGACGACGGCGCCGCTCGCCACGAGCGGTACGACGACGGTCACGCTTCCCGCCTCGCAGACGGGGTGCACGAACAGCCCCGATGACGAGTCGAA
>JAUMCA010000040.1:0-15658 GCA_032119475.1 Thermoleophilia bacterium
TCGCCCTGCGCAACGCCGCTGGCAACGGCGGCGTCGCGGTCGTGGACACCACGGCGATGCGCCTCGTCGCGACCATCCCGAGCGGGGGGCTGGGGGTCTACGACGTGGCGCTCGATCCGGATGCGACGTACGCCTACGCCGTGCGCGGATTCGGCGGCACCGCGGGCCTCGCGCGGATCCAACTGCGCGCGAGTGCTCCGACGAATCTGCGGGCGAGTCCCGGCGATCGCTCCGCGACGATCTCCTTCGACGCCGCGTTCGACAACCAGTCCGCGATCCAGACGTACCAGTACTCGCTCGACGACGGCGCCACCTGGACGACCCCGAGCCCCGCGCGGGCCAGCAGCCCGGTCGTGATCGACGGGCTGGAGAACGGGCGCGTGTACACGGTCCGCCTGCGCGCGCTCAACGGACAGCCGCCGGGCCTGCCCTCCGCGACCGTGACCGTGACCCCGGCGATCTCGCCACCACCGGATGCGGCGTCGCCAGCACCGGCTGCGGCGTCGCCGACGCCGCCCTCGGCGACGCTGCGCACCGCGCGAGCCCGTATCGCAGGCAACACGATCATCACCACCTTCGCGGCCTCGGGCCCCGGCCGGGCGACGCAGATCGGCACCGTGGTGACCGGCGCGCGCAGCAGCCGCGCGACGGGCATCCGCGCCTGCACGACGACGATGCGGGTGGTGAAGGCGGGGACGGTCAGCCTCACTTGCCGTTTGACGGGCAAGGCACGCGCGCTGCGCCGTGCCGGCGCGCTGCGCGTGCAGCTCGTGACCACGTTCACGCCGTCCGGCGGCACGAAGGCCACGAGCACGCAGACCGTTCGCCTGAAGCGCCGCTGACGCGCTGGCATACTCGCGCCATGCAGTGGAACCCGTTCATCACGTGCGCGATCACCGGCTCCGGTGCGAGCCAGGACGTCCACCCCGACCTGCCGATCACGCCGGAGCAGATCGCCGACAGCGCGATCGAGGCCGCGAAGGCCGGCGCGGCGATCGTCCACTGCCACGTGCGCGAGCCCGCCACGGGCGTGCCCTCGCGGCGGGTGGACCTGTACCGGGAGGTCGTCGACCGCATACGCGACAGCGGCGTGGACGTGCTAATCAACCTGACGACCGGCATGGGCGGCGACCTCGTCATCGGCCCGGCGGGCAGCGACACACCCGCGCCCGGCTCCGACCTCGTCGGGCCGGATGA
Source organism: Thermoleophilia bacterium (assembly GCA_032119475.1). Classification (GTDB taxonomy): domain Bacteria; phylum Actinomycetota; class Thermoleophilia; order Gaiellales; family F1-60-MAGs149; genus F1-60-MAGs149. The sequence goes on from JAUMCA010000040.1 coordinate 1,198, forward strand.
GCGCATCGCGCACCTGCACGACACGCTGCCCGACATCTGCACGCTCGACTGCGGCTCGCTGAACTTCGGCGACGGCGATCTGGTCTACGTCGGCACCCCGGACTACCTGCGCATCGGCGCGGAGAAGATCCGGGCGCTCGGCATCAAGCCCGAGCTCGAGTGCTTCGAGCTCGGCCACCTGTGGTTCGTCAACCGGATGGTCGAGGAGGGCCTCGTCGACGATCCGCCGTTCGTCCAGGTCTGCCTCGGCATCCCGTGGGGGGCGCCGGCGACACCGCAGACGCTCCAGACGTTCGCGGCGCAGATGCCGACCAACGCCGTCTGGAGCGCGTTCGCGATCAGCCGGCTGGAGATGCCCTACGTCGCCGCGGCGATGCTCGCCGGAGGCAACGTCCGCGTCGGGCTCGAGGACAACCTCTACCTGCGCAAGGGCGAGTTCGCCTCCAACGCGCAGCTCGTGGAGCGCGCGGTGACGATCGTCGAGGCGCTCGGCGGCACCGTCGCCGGCCCGGACGTCGCGCGCGAGCGGCTCGGGTTGGCGCGACGCTAGCCGTCGCGTACAGCGCGGGCGCGGATCGCGTGCACCTCCGCGCGCTACGTGCGCTGTGTAGAGTCTGAAACGTACGCTACGTTCGGAGACGTGATCGTGGCCAAGAAGCACACCTCGCTCTACATCGACGAGGCGCTCCTCGCCGACGCGCAGCGCCTGCTCGGCACCTCGGGCGTGACCGAGACGGTCGAGCGCGCGCTGCGCGAGGCGGCCGACGCGGTGGCGCGTCGCGAGGCAGCCGCCCTCGAGAACGCGATGACCGAGGCGGAGCTCCAGGCGATGCGCGACGCGCAGCGGCGCTTCGGCGTCGACCCGACGTGCTGATCCTCGCCGACACCTCTGCATGGATCTGGGCGCAGCGCCAACCCGCCGAGGCCGCGGCGATCCGCTTCCTCGACGACGTGGCCCGGGGTGTGATCGCGATGTGCGACATCGTGCGCCTCGAGTACCTGCGCGGCATCGACGGACGCGCCGCGCTGGAGACGGCGGATGCGCACCTGCGGCGGCTGCCGCAGATCGCGATCGAGGGTCGCGTCGTCGATCACGCGGGCGCGATCCAGGCGCATCTCGCCGACGGCGGCGGCTCGCGCCATCGCAGAATCCCCGTGCCGGACCTCCTGGTCGCCGGAGCCGCACTCGAGGCGGGCGCGCCGATCCTCCATCGCGACCACGACTTCGAGGCGATCGCGGAGGTCACCGGCCAGCCTCTGCGCTGGCTCGGCCCGCGGCCCTGATCAGCCGCGGTGGATGACCTCGCCGTCGACCATCGTCAGCCGGACGGGGTTCGCGGGCAGGTCCTCGGCCGGGCAGTCGACCGGGTCCTCCTCGAACGCGGTCAGGTCGGCGCAGTAGCCGACGCGAATGCGGCCCAGGCGGCGCTCCTCGGAGATCGTGTACGCCGCGTTGACGGTGTAACCCTGCAGCGCCTGCTCGCCCGTCAGCGCCTCGTCGTCGAACGGCTCGCGGCCGTTGCCCGGGGCATGGCGGAGGCGGGCCGAGGCCATGCCGATCCGCGGGTCGAAGCGGGCGACCGGCCAGTCCGAGCCGAGCGCCACCACGGCACCCGAGTCCCAGAGCCGCTTCGTCGGGAAGGCGCGGTCGCAGCGCTCGTCGCCCATGCGGACCGTCCAGTTGCAGCGGCGGCCCGGATCGAGCCACATCATGTGCTGCGTCTGCATCGACGCGACGACACCCTCCGAGGCGAAGCGCGGCAGGTCGAAGTCCTGGAGCGTCTCGATGTGCTCGATGCGGTGCCGGATGCCCGGTGCGGCACCGGCGTCGCGGTACGCGTCGAGCGCCTCGCGGACGCCGCGGTCGCCGCACGCGTGGGTCGAGACCTGGAAGCCGGCCTCGGCGAAGGTGCGCACCAGCCCCCGGTAGACGGACGGGTCCGGCCAGAACGGCGCGAGGCCCTCGCCCTCGCTGTCGGGCGAGTACAGCCAGGCCGTGCCGGTGTCGATGACGCCGTCGATGAAGAACTTCGCGACGCCCATCCGCCAGCGCCGGCCGGCGTCGTCACGATGCTCGAGGTACTCGCGCCAGACGTCCCTCGGCGTGTTCGGCATGATCCAGAACGGCATCGTCAGCCGGGTCAGCAGGCGCCCGGAGGCCTCGAGCTCGCGGAGCGCGTCGAGCGTCTCGATCGTGCCGTCCATGCCGTGGATGCCGGTGATGCCCGTCGCGGCGAACTGGCGGAACTGCCGCTCGTAGACGTCGAGGCGCTGCGCCTTCGTCAGCTGGGGCATGGCGTCCTCGACCAGCGCGATGGCCGCCCACTCGCGCACCTCGCCGGTCGGCACGCCGGCGGCGTCGCAGATCACCTCCGCGTTCTCCTCGAACGCGACGGGCCCGCGGATGCCGGCCAGCTCGAGCGCGCGGGCCGAGGCGAGGCCCGTGTGGAAGTCCATGAACTTGAGGAACGTCGGGCGCCCGCCCGCCGCCTCCTCGATCAGGTCGCGATGGATCGCGCGGCCCTCGAACGCGTCGTAGAGGAGCCCCCAGCCCACCACCCACTCGTCGGGGCCCTTGCCCACCGCCTCCGCGCGGACGCCGGCGAGGACCTGGTCCCAGGTGAACGCCTCGAGCAGGTCGGCCCCGCGCGTGGCGAGGGCCCCCATCAGCGGATGGACGTGCGAGTCCGTGATACCCGGGACGAGCGCGGCACCCTCGAGGTCGATCACCTCGGCGCCGCGGCCGAGCTCGCGGATCTCCGCGTCGGACCCGACGGCGAGGATCGCACCGTGGCCGAGGGCGACCGCGCTCGCGAAGGGCCGCGCCGGGTCCATCGTGCGGACGCGGGCGTTGACGATGACGGTCTCGATCGGCGAATGCATGGGGTGGTTGTAGCAGTCAGGCTGCGATGGGGGTGGATGGTGAAACGCGGTCAGACCCCTTTGCGCCCCTTCTCACCATCCACCCCCGCCCCCCGCCGCGAATCAACGGGTGCCCCCGTTCAGGAGACCCACATGGCCAGCCCCGGCATCGGCGACACAGCACCCGACTTCACCCTCGACGGCACCGACGGCCCGTTCACGCTGTCCGCGCAGCGCGGCAAGACGGTCGTACTCGTCTTCTACCCCGGCGACGACACGAAGGTCTGCACGAAGCAGCTGTGCGACTACCGCGACCACTGGGGCGAGCTGTCCGGCCTGGACGCCGTCATCGTCGGCATCTCGGCCAAGGACGTCGCGTCGAAGGAGCGCTTCGCGGCGAAGCACGGCCTGACGATCCCGCTGCTCGCGGACCACGATCGACGCGTCGCGGCGGCGTACGGCGCCAAGCAGGCCGTCCTCGGCACGAAGCGCAGCACGTTCGTGATCGACGGAGACGGCGTGATCCGCTTCCGCCACGACGCCACGCTCGGCCTGACGTTCCTGTCGAGCGACGAGCTGCGGGCGGCCGTCGCGGCCATCCACGCCGACGTCCCGGCGTAGCAACCCGACCGCTCCGGCGGACGCACGCACTAGCGTTCGCAGAGCCGGATGACGGACACCGCCCCCACCACCCCGCGACCGCTCGCCTGCGTCGTGATGGCCGGCGGCAAGGGCACGCGCATGCGGTCCGCCCTGCCCAAGGTGCTGCACCCGATCTGGGGACGCCCGCTGCTCGGCTGGGTGATCGCCGCCGTCCGCGAGGCGGGTGCGGAGCGCGTGGTCGTCGTCGTCCCACCCGACGCGGCCGAGGCCGTCGCCGCGGTCGCCGGGGACGCCGACACCGCGATCCAGCACGACCAGCTCGGCACCGGCGACGCGGTCCGCTGCGCGATGCCCGCGCTCGACGGCTTCGACGGCGACGTGCTGATCGTCTCCGGCGACACGCCGCTTCTGACCGGCGATCTCCTGCGCAGCCTCGTCGCGGACCACGCGAGCGGCGGCGCCGCCGCCACGGCCGCGACGTTCCACGTCGACGAGCCCGGCGCGTACGGTCGCGTGCTGCGCGAACCGGGCGGCGTGCGGATCGTGGAGGCGAAGGACGCCACGCCGACGGAGCTCGACGTCACCGAGGTGAACGCCGGCCTCTACGTCATCGACGCCGCCGCCCTCCGTCCGGCGCTCGCGGGGCTGACGACCGACAACGCCCAGGGCGAGCTGTACCTGCCCGACGTCCTGCCCGCGATCGCCGCCGCCGGCGGCACCGTGGCGGCCGCCACCGTGGCGGACGCGGACCTCCTGCTCGGCGTGAACACGCGGGTCGAACTGGCGGAGGCCGCCGCGATCCTGCGCGACCGCATCTGCGAGGCGCACCTCCTGGCCGGAGCCGGCATCGTCGACCCGACCACCACCTACATCGACGCCGACGTGGAGCTCGCCGCCGACTGCGTCGTGCATCCCTTCACGATCCTGCGCGGCGCGACGCGCCTCGCCGCCGGCGCCGAGGCGGGCCCCCACAGCGTGCTCACCGATGCCGTGCTGCACGCCGGCGCGAAGGCCGGCCCGTTCGCGCACCTGCGGCCGGGGACCGTGCTGCACGAGGACGCCCGTGTCGGGTCGTTCGCCGAGACGAAGGCGGCGGAGGTCGGCGCGCGCAGCAAGATCCCGCACCTGTCCTACGTCGGCGATGCCGAGATCGGCGAAGATGCCAACATCGGCGCCGGCAACATCACCGCGAACTTCGACGGCGAGCAGAAGCACCGCACGATCATCGGCGACCGCGTCCGCACGGGTTCCGACACCGTCTTCGTCGCCCCGGTCACGATCGGCGACGACGCTCTGACCGGTGCCGGGTCCATCATCACGGATGATGTCCCTCCCGGTGCGCTCGGCATCGCCCGCGCTCGGCAGGTCGTCAAAGAGGACTACACCCCGAGGAAGCGCGATGAGTGACTCCAAGCTGTTCGACGTCCCGGCCGAGATGATGGTGTCCTCGTTCGAGCACCCCTCGTCGAAGCGCCTGATGATCTTCTCCGGCCGCTCGAACCCGGACCTGGCGCAGCGGATCGCCGACCGGCTCGGCGTCGGCCTCGGCGGCGCGACCCTCAAGACGTTCGCGAACGGCGAGATCTACGCGCGCTTCGAGGAGTCCGTCCGCGGCGCCGACGTGTTCCTCGTGCAGAGCTGCGTCGCCCCGGTCAACCGGAACCTGATGGAGCTGATGATCATGGCCGACGCGGCGATGCTCGGCTCGGCCAAGCGCGTCACCGCCGTCATCCCGTGGTACCCGTACGCGCGGCAGGACAAGAAGTCGGCGCCGCGCGAGCCGATCACGGCGCGCCTCGTCGCGACGCTCCTGCGTTCGTCCGGCGTGGACCGCGTGCTGACGATGGACCTCCACGCCGGCCAGGTGCAGGGCTTCTTCGACGGCCCCGTCGACCACATGACCGCACTGCCGATGTTCGCGCGCCACTTCCGCGACATGGGCCTGAGCGGCGACGGCACGGTGGTCGTCTCCGCCGACGCCGGGCGCGCCAAGCTGGCGACGCGGTTCGCCGAGATGCTCGACGCGGACGTCGCGATCATCGCGAAGCTGCGCCCGGAGCACGGCAAGGCCCGCGTCGCCGCGATCATCGGCGACGTCGCCGGCAAGAAGGCGATCATCTCCGACGACATCATCGACACGGCCGGCACGCTCTGCGCGGGCGCCGAGGCGGTCCACCAGGCCGGCGCGACGCAGGTGGTCGCCTGCGCCACCCACGCGATCCTGTCGGATCCCGCGCTCGACCGCATCCGCGACTCCGTACTGCACGAGGTCGTCGTCTGCGACACCGTCCCGATCGACCCCCGCGCGGCCGAGAGCCGCATCCGCGTCCTCCCCGTCGACCAGATCCTCGCGCAGACGATCGAGGAGGTCTTCCGCGAGGGCTCGGTGTCGAACATCTTCGGCGGCGAGAACCAGCTGTTCTGACCCGCCGCGCCGGACCGCCCGTCGTCCGACGATGCGGCCGGGGACATCGTGCCGGCGCGCCGCTTTCGACGACCAGCCGTGGGGGGTAACCCCTCAACGGTGCCCCGGAACGCCGCAACGCCATTCCGCGCGCGGCCGCAGTCGCGTACCGTCGCCGTATGACCGACGAATCCCACTCCAGCATCTCCCGGCGACGCCTGCTCACCTCCACCGCCGGCGCCGTCGGCGCGGCGGCGCTGGCGGGGGCGGTCCCCATCCCCGCCCTGGCCCGCAAGCAGTCCGGCGGCGCCTCGGCCAAGGGCAAGAACATCGTGCTCTTCATCACGGACCAGGAGCGCCAGCTCCAGCACTTCCCGCTCGGGTGGGCGGAGCGCCACCTGCCCGCGCTGACGAAGATGAAGGAGACGGGGGTCGAGTTCACCCACGCGTTCACGAATGCGTGCATGTGCTCGCCGGCCCGCTCGACGATGCTGACCGGCCTGATGCCGTCGCAGCACGGCGTCAAGTACACGCTCGAGGAGGACATGCCGGCCAGCGAGTTCCCGCAGGTCGAGCTGCCGCAGCCGAACCAGGTCGCGAACCTGGCGACCGTGATGTCATCGGCGGGCTACAACGTCGTCTACAAGGGCAAGTGGCACTGCTCGAAGCCCGCCGGCTCCACGTGGGCGTCGAGCGACCTGACGCCCTACGGCTTCAACCGCTGGAACCCGGACGACGCGGGCGCGAACCAGGACATCGACCAGGCGGGCGGCGGGGTCGCCGCGAACGACGGCCGCTACATGTCCTCCGTCGGCGATCCGGCGGCCGGATCCGAGGGCATCCTCGACTTCATCGAGAACGTCGCGGTCGACCTGCAGCCGTTCTGCCTGATCGTCTCGCTGGTCAACCCGCACGACGTGCTGATGTACCCCCGCAACTACAAGAAGGCGGGCTACGACGACAACTGGCTCGAGGGCGAGATCAGCCTGCCCGCCACCGTCGACGAGGATCTGTCGACGAAGCCGTCCGCGCAGCGCGAGTTCGTGCGGATGTTCAACCTCAGCGGCAAGCTCGTCACGCCGAAGATGAAGAAGCGGTACCTGAACTTCTACGGCAACCTCATGAAGCTGCAGGACCAGTACCTCGGCCAGGTGATGGCGGCGCTCGGGAACGCGGCCACGGCGAACGGGTCGAACCTGCTGCAGGACTCGATCCTGATCCGCACCGCCGACCACGGCGAGATGGGCCTCGCGCACGGCGGCATGCGCCAGAAGAACTTCAACATGTACGAGGAGACGATCAACGTGCCGCTCGTCTACTCCAACCCCACGCTGTTCCCGCGGCGTCGGGTGGTGGACGACATCGTCGGCCACGTCGACCTGGTGCCGACGCTGGCGGCGCTGGTCGGGGCGCCCGCCCCCGCGACGAACGCGTTCACGGGCGTGGACTACTCGCGCGTCCTGCTCGACCCGAACGCGAAGCCCGTGCAGGACTACACGCTGTTCACGTGGGACGACTACCAGAACGGCCAGAACCACCCGCCCTACGTCCCGCCGCCGAACCACATCGTCGGCATCCGCGAGCGGCGCTGGAAGATCGCGAAGTACTGGGACGCGAACGGCAAGCTCCCGCCCGAGTGGGAGTTCTACGACCTCGTGCAGGATCCGCTCGAGGCCGTCAACCTCGCCGCCCCCGGCTACCGGCGGACCGCCGCGCAGCAGCAGCAGTGGAAGCGCATGCGCGCCAAGCTCAAGCAGGTCGAGAACACGCGCCTGCAGCCGCTCGGGGCCGCATCGTGATCGGCCGCGTGCGTGGTGCCGCGGTCGCGGCGGCGATCGGCGCCCTGATCGCCGTACCCGCCGGGGCGGGCGCCCAGGAGGACGCGTCGACGGGCGGGAAGGCGATCGCGGTCGCGGGCAAGATCTCGCTGGTCGGCACGTCGTCGACGTCGCCCAACACGCTCGTCGACTCCGGCACGGTGACGGGCACGCCGTTCGGCTCGGGCACGACCCTGCAGACGTACCAGCTCTTCCCCAAGCGCGGCGTGGCGCGGGTGACCTTCAGCATCACGAACGACAAGGGCACGGCCAACGGCACGGCGTACACCACGTTCACCACGACGGACGTCACGCTCGTGTTCTCGGGCGCGGGTCGCATCACCAGCGGCACCGGCGCGTACGCGGGCATGTCGAGCGGCATGCTGCAGTTCAACGCGATCCACTCGAAGACCGGCAAGCGCGAGCGGTTCTCGCTGGTCGGATCCGCCTCCGACTGGGGCGGCGTCGGCCAGCAGCAGCTGGGCGCGTACCGCGCCGCGCTCGGCGTGCCCGATCCCGGGGTCCTTTCGGTGAACGGCGGCACCACCGCCGTCGGCCGACCGGCGAAGAACCAGGTGGCGAACGCGGGCACGCTTCGCGGCAACCCGGCGTCCACCGTGACCTCCGTCGACACGTTCACCTCGAAGCGCACCTCGACGACGGAGTTCACCCTCACGGCCGACGACGGCACGGTCAGCGGCACGATCGTGGCGGGGCGCGCGAAATCCGGCGCGAAGCTGGCGTTCAACGGCTACGGGATGATCACGAGCGCGACCGGCGCGTACACCGGCATGGTCGACGATCTCGTGCGCTACCGGGCCCTCTACGTCGGCGGCATCGGCCGCGTGTCGTACGTCGGCTCGTCGTCCGACCCGTCCAAGCGGTCCACCGTCGCGATGATCCGCCGCTTCGCGGCGTCGATCGGCGCACCGGTCCCCCCCTCGCTGCGCGGCTGACGCGAGCGGACGGCCGGCGCTGGCGCGCCGGCCGTCCGGCTTGCCTATAGTGCGGCGCGCACCTCAACGGAGCTCACTGACCCATGTCCGATACGACGATCGAGATCACCAAGCGCGAGGCGGCATCGACGCGCGCCAACCAGCGCCTGCGCAAGCAGGACGTGATCCCGGGCGTCCTCTACGGCCAGGGCCGCGAGCCGCTGCCGATCCAGGTCGAGCGCGTCAAGCTCCGCGCCGCCTTCAACGGCGAGGCCGGCCGCAACGCGATCCTCTCGCTCGTCATCGACGGGGAGAAGGAGCCGGTCAACGCGATCCTCAAGGCGATGGAGATCGACCGCGTGCGCGACCGCGTGACGCACGTCGACCTGCTCGCCATCTCGATGTCCGAGACGATCAACGCCAACGTCCCGGTGATGCTGATCGGCGACCCCGAGGGCGTGAAGCTCGACGGAGGCATGATCGAGCACTCGATGCACGAGATCCTCGTGACGGCGCTGCCGGGCTCGGTCCCGACCCAGATCGAGGTCGACATCACGGAGCTCCGCATCGGCCACTCGATCAACGTCGGCTCGCTGACGCCGACCGGCGACTACACCTTCCCCAGCGACCCCGACGCGGTCATCTGCTCGTGCGTGCCCACGCGCGCCTCGATCTCCGCCGGTGGCGCGGAGGGCGAGGAGGGCGTCGAGGGCGTCGAGGGCGCTGAGGGTGCCGAGGGCGCCGAGGGCGCCGAGGCACCCACCGGTGACGCCGGCGACGCCGGCGACGCAGACGCCGCCGAGTAGGCGTGGCCTACGTCGACGCCCTGATCGTCGGGCTCGGCAACCCGGGGCCGCAGTACGCGCGGACGCGTCACAACATCGGCTGGATGGCCGTCGACCGCCTGCTGGCCGAGCACGGCGCGTCGGACCGATCGAAGTACAGCGGCCGCTACGCCGAGATCCGCGTGGACGGCGTGGCGATCGGCGTGCTCAAGCCCGAGACGTTCATGAACGACAGCGGCCGCTCCGTCGGGGCCTGCGCGGGCGACCTGCGCGTGCCGATCGACGAGATCGTGGTGATCTACGACGACATCGAGCTCGCGCCGGGCGTCGTCCGGGCACGGGAGGGCGGTGGCCTGAAGGGCCACAACGGACTGCGGTCGCTGGCCGATGCGCTCGGGTCGCCCGACTTCCTGCGCGTCCGCTGCGGCGTCGGCCGCCCGGGCAAGGGCGATCGCCGCGACGTGGCGGCGTACGTGCTGTCGGCGTTCGAGCCGGACGAGGACTCCGAGACGCTCGCCCGGGAGGCCGCCGCCTGCGCGCAGGTGATCGTCGTCGAGGGCGTGGCGCCGGCCCTCGAGCGGTGGCCGTAGCGCCACGCCACCGGTAGCATGCGCGCACGAGTTCGACCGCCCAGGGAGGGCTGTTTCCATGGCCGTAGTGGAGAGCAGGACGTTCAAGCGCCAGGATGGCAAGGACAAGGTCACGGGGCTCGGCCGCTACACGGCCGACCTCGAGATGACGGGCCTGACGCACTGCAAGTTCAAGTACGCGGGCATCGCGCACGGCCGGATCACGCGCATCGACACGAGCAAGGCCGAGGCACTCCCGGGCGTCTTCGCGGTGGTCACCCACGCCGACGTCCCGGATCTCACGCACGGCGGCTACATCGAGGACCGACGCCTGTTCTGCAAGGACGTCGTCCGCTTCGAGGGTGACATCGTGGCGGCGGTCGCGGCCACGACCCCGGAGGTCGCGGAGCGCGCGGTGCAGCTGATCGAGGTGGACTACGAGCCACTGCCGATCGTCAACGACCCCGAGGCGTCCCTCGCCGACGGCGCACCGCTCGTGCACGCCGACTGGCAGGCGTACGGCGACAGCTTCGACATCGTGCGCAGCGGCAACGACGCCTGCCACTCGTCGGTGGTGCACGGCGACATCGACGCCGCGTTCGCAGCCGCCGACGAGATCGTGCGGGAGCGCTACGTCGCCGACATGCAGCACGCCGCGCCGATCGAGCCGCGCGCGATCGTCGCGGAGTGGCACGGCGACCAGGTCACCATCTGGTCCTCGACGCAGGTGCCGTTCAACGCCCGCGCCGGCGTCGCCCACACGCTCCAGATGCCCGAGAACGCCGTCCGCGTGATCGTCCCCCACCTCGGCGGCGGCTTCGGCGGCAAGTGCGAGTTCCACTTCGAGGCCCACGTCGCCGCCGTCGCCCGCAAGGCGAAGCGGCCGGCGAAGCTCGTCTTCTCCCGGCGCGAGGAGTTCATCGCGCCCGACCACCGCCGCGAGGGCATGGTCGTGGAGATCGAGTCCGGCGTCACGAAGGACGGCACCATCACGGGCCGCCGCGCGCGCATCGTCATCGACAACGGCGCGTACACGGCGGACGCCGGCTTCTTCCCGGAGCTGGCGGCGATGCACGTGATCGGGCCCTATCGGCTCGACGCCGTCGACGTCCACGCGCACCTCGCGTACACGAACCACCAGCCGTCCGGGTCCGTGCGCGCCCCCACCGCCCCGGCCGGCAACTGGGCGCTCGAGTCGCACATGGACGAGGTCGCGCGCACGATCGGCATGGACCCGGTCGAGCTGCGCCGACGCAACATCGTGCGCAACGGCGACTCCACCGCGACGGGTCAGAAGCTCGATCCGCACGGCATGGAGGACTGCCTCGAGCGCGCCGCGGAGATCATCGGCTACGGCCGCGACCTCCCGGCAGACGAGGCGATCGGCGTCGCCGTCGGATGGTGGCCGTCGTTCGGCTCGTCGTCCGGTGCGTACGTGAAGTTCAACGGCGACGGCTCCGCGACGATCGTGACGGGCGCGCAGGAGTGCGGCTCGGGTGCGGTGATGGCGCTGCCGCGCCTCGCCGCCGAGATCCTCGGCATGCAGCCGGAGGAGTTCTCGATCGTCTACCAGGACACCGAGGCCGGTCCGTACGACATGGGCTCGTCCGGCTCGCAGACGACCTTCAACAACGGCCGCGCCGTCGTCGAGGCGTCGACGAAGCTGCGCGAGCGCCTGCTCGACATGGCCGCCGAGAAGCTGGAGGCGGCGCCCGGCGACATCGAGCTCGCCGACGGCAAGGCGCTGGTCAAGGGATCGCCCGAGAAGCACGTGACGATCGCGGAGCTCGCGGCCGAGGCGACGGGCGGCGACCAGCTGCTCGCGACCGGCTCGGGCGAGGTCCCGCAGGCGCCCGAGGTCGAGGGCTCCGCGTGCGTCGGCCGGATGGGCATGGACTCGTGGGTCGCCCCGACGTTCTTCTGCCACGCGATCCACGTGAAGGTCGACCGCGAGACGGGTGTCGCGCGCGTCCTGCGCGTCGCCGCCGTCCACGACTCCGGCACGATCGTCAACCCGATCGGCGCCGAGGGCCAGATCGAGGGCGGCGTCGTGATGGGCATCGGACAGGCGCTGCTCGAGGGCTCGCAGATCGGCGACGACGGCACGATCCTCAACCCGGGCCTGCTCGAGTACAAGCTGCAGACCGCGGCCGACGCGCCGCCGATCGACGTCGCGTTCGTCGGCCCGCCCGCCACCAACGGCGGCCCGAAGGGCGCGAAGGGCATCGCCGAGCCGCCGAGCGTCCCGACGCTCGCGGCGATCGGCAACGGCATCGCCAAGGTCACGGGCGCGCGCGTCCGGCAGCTGCCGATGACGCCGAACCGGGTCTGGGAGGCGTCGAGGGCGTAGCGCGTGGAGGGTGTCGCGAAGGGGTCAGACCGATTCGCGACACCGGTCAGCGGTCACGGATGGTTGAGCGCATCGCGGTGTCGTGAATCGGTCTGACCCCTTCGCGACACCGGTCAGCGGTCACGGATGGTTGATCGCACCGCGATGTCGCGAATCGGTCTGACCCCTTCGCGACACCCGCGACGCCCTCACCCCTTCGGCTCGCCCCCGCCCTTCACCCCGCGGATGCGGTCGAGCCGCTTCTTGTTGCGCTTCGCGCGCTCGCGGCGGCGGCGCATGATGTCCTTGCGGTAGTCGTTCTCCCGCGGCGCGGCGTTGATCACGAGCCGCCCGGTCATGTCGCCGTAGAGGTTGCGGAACACGAGGGCCGCGATCGGCCACATGAACAGCGTCGACAGCGCGAGGCGCAGCTGCTCGCCGAGCGTGCCCGGGACGGCGAACAGGAGGCCGGTGAACCCGAACCACAGGCCGACGGCCACGATGATCAGCCCGAACACGCACGCGTAGGTGCGCCGGAACCAGCGGAACGTGCGCGTGACGCCGAGCCAGACCGCGCCGAGGCCGGAGGCGTCGCCCGACGCGGCGATGATCGGCGGGAACAGGAAGAACGGCAGGAACACCACCGCCAGGAACAGGAACTGCCAGAGCAGGATCGTCGCGGGGATCGCCGTCACCACGCACGCGATGACGATGCCGGGCAGCCGGTCGCGCGTGCCGCCGGCGACGAGGACGGTCGTCAGGGCGACGAGGAACACGAGCCCGAGCACGTACGAGGCGGACAGCAGGATCCCCTGCACCTCGCCGGTCAGCCCCATCCGCGGCACCGCGATCGCCGCGCCGATCGGGAGCAGGCCGCAGCCGACCGTGTAGACGAGATAGCCGAGGAAGTTGATGCCGAAGCGGCGGAACGCCGCCTCGAAGTACGCGCCGATCGGATGCAGCGGCCGGCCGGTCGGGCCGAGGGGGACGTCCTCCTCCTCGGCGGCCGGCTCGTCGACCTCTTGATCGCGCGCGTCGCTCACGGGTGAAGGGTGCGGTACCTGTGGTCGTCGTGCGCCGGGTCTCATGGGGTCACCCGGTCCTTCGCCGCGGCAGGCGGGGGCGGCTTGCGGGGTCGTCGGGCGGACGGATGGTGAAAAGGGGTCTGACCCCTTTTCACCATCCGTCCGACACCGGCCTACGCCACCACGGCGTGCCGAACCTCGAACGCGATCGCGGCCTCGCCCTCCGCCACGTCGGCGAGGACGACGTCGCCGTCGACGATGTCGCCCTCGAGGAGCCGCAGCGCGAGGGGGTTCTCGAGCAGGCGCTGGATGGCCCGCTTGAGCGGCCGGGCGCCGTACGTCGGTTCGTACCCCTCGCGGGCGAGCAGGTCCTTCGCGGCGTCCGAGATCTCGAGCGTGACGCGTCGCCCCTCGACACGGCGCGCGAGCCGCAGCACCTGGAGGTCGACGATCTGCCGGATCTCCGCTTCGCTGAGCCTCTGGAAGATGACGGTCTCGTCGATGCGGTTGAGGAACTCCGGGCGGAACGACTGGCGCAGGACGCCCTCGACGCGCTCGCGGATCTCGTCGCGCGACAGGTCGCCGAGGACGTACTCGGAGCCCGCGTTCGACGTCATGATCAGCACCGTGTTCGTGAAGTCCACGGTGCGGCCCTGGCCGTCCGTGAGACGCCCGTCGTCGAGCACCTGCAGGAGGATGTTGAACACGTCGCCGTGGGCCTTCTCGATCTCGTCGAGCAGGACGACGGAGTACGGCCGGCGGCGGATCGCCTCGGTCAGCTGACCGCCCTCGTCGTAGCCGACGTAGCCGGGCGGGGCGCCCACCAGCCGCGACACGCTGTGGCGCTCCATGTACTCGGACATGTCGATCCGGATCATCGAGCGCTCGTCGTCGAACAGGAGCTCGGCGAGGGTCTTCGCCAGCTCCGTCTTGCCGACGCCGGTCGGTCCGAGGAACAGGAACGAGCCGATCGGGCGGTCCGGATCGCCGAGACCGGCGCGCGAGCGCCGGATCGCATCCGCGACCGCGGAGATCGCCTCCTCCTGGCCGACCAGGCGCTCGTGCAGGCGCTCCTCGAGGTGGACGAGCTTCTGCATCTCGCCCTCCATCAGCCGGCTGACGGGGATGCCGG
>JAUMCA010000041.1:0-1595 GCA_032119475.1 Thermoleophilia bacterium
GCGGCGCCGAACGGCAGGCTCGGGCAGGACGCCGTCGACCACCTGGCGGCCTTGACTGCGGCGAGCGCCGGGCGTTCAATCGCCTCGCACCGACGCACAGGAGGCGGCACCGTGGAGGATGAGCCGGACGATGCGCTGTTCGTGGAGGAGGTCGAGGAGGAGGTCGAGCTCGACGATCCCGATGCGCTGGCCGATGAGGACTGGAGCGAGTTCACCTACGGGGTGTCCGACGACGAGGACGACTGAGCGGCGTAAGCCGGGGGACCCGGCGCACGACAACCGGGCATGCAGCCCGACACCCTCATCATCCTCCTGTCCGTGGCGGTCATCGCCGGCGTGGCGATCGACTGGGCGCGCTCCGTGATCGGCGGTCGGCGTTGAGCGATGGCGATTCCGCGCCGGACGACGACCCGTCGACGACCCCGGACGACCTCGGCGACCTCGACGAGGTCGGGACCGCCCAGCTCGCCGCGCGCATCTGGGGCCGCTTTCTCGGCCGTCGTCCCGACCTCCGGGACGAGCGAGACGAGCAGTGATCCACGTCGACGGCGGCGTGCACGCGCCGGGATGCTGAGCGCCGGACCGCTCGCGTACACTGCACGAAGTGCCGAGCGCGCTCCTCACGACGGTTCTCGCGCTCGGGCCCCTCGAGTTCCTGAATCCCGAGAACCTCCTCGAGTCCGTCGGGGGCATCGCGCTGTGGGTGTCGGCCGGGATCATCTTCGCCGAGTGCGGCCTGCTGATCGGGTTCTTCCTGCCCGGCGACTCGCTCCTCTTCGTCGTCGGCCTGTTCACGGGGAACGGCACGATCCCGCAGCCGATCTGGCTCGTCTGCGCCGTCCTCTTCGTCGCGGCGCTCGCCGGCAACCTCGTCGGCTACTGGATCGGCTACCACGGCGGACCGCGCGTGTTCAACCGGCCCGAGTCGCGGATCTTCCACCGGCGCCACGTCGACCGCACGCAGCGCTTCTTCGACCGGTACGGCGGGGTCGCGATCATCCTCGCCCGCTTCGTCCCGATCGCCCGCACGTTCATCACCGTGATGGCCGGGGCGAGCCGGATGGACTTCCGGCGCTACCTCCTGTTCAGCACCGTCGGCGCCCTGCTGTGGGCCGTGGGGGTCACTCTCCTCGGCTACCTGTTCGGCAACGTGCCGATCATCAAGGAGAACATCGAGATCGCGCTGCTCCTGATGGTCGCCGTCAGCATCCTCCCGGCGGTCGTCCACTTCATGGTCGACCGGCGCCGCACCGCTGCCTGAGAGCCGCGGGACGTGTGCGGGCTCACCGCCCGCGCAAGGAGAGGCATCATGGGGCGAGAACATGCCCGGTATGAAGCGCCTCCTCCTCGCGCTCGTCGCGATCGCCGCCACGGTCGTGCCCGCTGGCTCCGCCCTCGCGGCGCGATCCACGCCGGCTTCGTGGTCGACCCCCGCGAACGTCGGTGACACGACGGTGCCGTCCGGCCGGATCCAGGATCTCCGCATCGTCCTCGACGAGGGCGGCAGCGCGACGTACGCGTGGCGCGAGAGCGATGGGACGACCTTCCGCGTCCGCTCCCGCACCTGCACCGCGACGACCTGCAACGCGGTCGAG
>JAUMCA010000042.1:0-5146 GCA_032119475.1 Thermoleophilia bacterium
CGTGGGGGCGACGCCAAGCTGGCCCTGCGCGTTCGCGCCCCAGCACCTCAGGCGCCCCGCGCGCGTGCTCGCACACGTCGAATCGGCACCCGCGGCGACCAGGGTCGCCTGCAGCCCGAGCACCTGAGTCGGCGTCTCGCTCGGGGTCGTCGTGCCGTTGCCGAGCTGGCTGCTTCCGTTCGCGCCCCAGCACAAGACCGACGTTCCATCGGCAACTGCGCAGGCGTGCGTGAGCCCGACGCTGATCCACGACGGCGACAGATCGCCGAGGGCGACGCGCACCGGGCGGGCGCTGGACGCGGCCGAGCCCGAACCGAGCTGTCCGCTCTCGCCGGCGCCCCAGCACCAGACCGAGGCGTTGCCTTGCTGCGGCGAGGCGATCGCGCACGTCGTGGCGCCGCCCGCAGCCAGCTGATTGACCGTGCCAGCCCGCTTCGGGAGCCTGACGCGCACCGGCGTCGCGCTACTCGTGGTCGTGCCATTCCCGAGCTGACCCGACGTCCCGAGGCCCCAGCAGACGACGGTCGGACCGGCTGCCGCACAGGCGTGCCCGGCACCGGCGGCGACGAGGTTCGGCGAAGACGAGGACCCGTCACCGGTCGACAGCGAGGCCGTGCCCGTCACGATCGCCGGGCCGTGGATGCCCGCGCCGCGATCACCCAGCTGGCCGCTCGCGTTGTCACCCCAGCAGGAGATCCCGTCGGAGCCGATGATGGCGCAGACGAAGGTGCCGCCCACGGCCACGCCGACCGCGTCGCCCGACAGGCGCACCGGCACGGGCTCCGCGCTGGCCGCACCCGCCGTCCCGCGACCGAGCGCGCCATACGTGTCGTCGCCCCAGCAGCGCACGTGGGTCGCCTGGTTCCGCCGCGTGACGGTCGCGCACGTCGTGGTCTGGCCATTGGGCGCCGCGCTCCCGATGCTGACCGCACTGGCGCCCGCGCGGGCGGGCAGCGCCACTGCGCCCGGCGCCGCGACCGGCGCGCCGGCATCGTGCCCCGCCTGGCCCGATCCGTTGGCGCCGAAGCAGTTCGGCACGCCATCGGCGCGGACGACGCACGCGACGCCGTTGCCGACGGCGAGCAGCTCGCCGCAGGCGCTGAGCAGGAGGCCCATGCCGAGCAGAGCAGTGATCAGGAGCAGTCGCATGGCGGGACTGTACACCGCGCGCCGTTCGGGATCAGCCGCGCGCGGCGTAGGCCGCAGCGGCCTCGACGAACGCGCGGAAGATCGGCGCGCCAGTCGTCTCGTGCGCCTCCTCGGGATGCCAGAGCACGCCGATGCAGAAGGCCTTGCTCGGATCCTCGAGTCCCTCGACCGTGTCGTCGGGCGCCTTCGCGGTCACCGCGAGGCCCTCCCCGACGGTCGCGATCCCCTGATGGTGATGCGAGTGGATGACGGTGCCGCTCGTGACGAGCTCCTGCAGGCGGCCCCCGGTGATCTCGATCGGGTGGTTCGACCACTCTCCGAGCCTCACGCGGTGCACGTCGCCGTCGACGATGTCGCCGAGGTGCTGCTCCAGCGTGCCGCCGTAGGCGATGTTGAGGAGCTGGAAGCCGCGGCAGACGCCGAGGACCGGCATATCCCGATCCAAGGCGCCCCGCAGCAGCGCCAGCTCGGCGGTGTCGCGCCGGACGTTGGGCGGATCCGCAGTCGGATGCGCATCGGCGCCGTAGTGGGCCGACCCGATGTCATCGCCGCCCACGAGGATCAGCCCGTCCATCGCGGCCAGCGCCTCCTCCGCGAACCCGTCCATCTCCGGGAGCGGCGGCACGAGCAGCGGGAATCCACCGGCCACGAGGATCGAGTTGACGTAGGCCTGTGGCGCAAGGCACGCCGGCATGTCGGTCCACGGCCCCCACGACGCGTCGCGCCAGTAGGCGGTGATCCCGATGCGCGGCCTCATCGCGAGGAACCCTAGCGCCTCGCGGCGGCGAGTTGCCCCTAGGCGTTGGGGCTGAAGAAGCCCTGGTCGACGAGACGCTGTCGATCCTCGGCCGACACCTCGACGTTGGCGGGCGTCAGCAGGAAGACCTTCTCGGCGATGCGCTGGATCGCGCCGTCGAGGGCGTACGTCATGCCGGACGCGAAATCGATCATCCGCTTCGACAAATCCGGTTCGCAGGTCTGGAGGTTCATGATCACCGGCACGCCGTTCTTGAAGCGGTCGGCGATCTGCTGCGCGTCGTTGTAGGACTTCGGCGCGATCACGTGCACGCGCACGGCCGCCGCGGCGTTCGAGGACCGCGCGGGCGCGGCATCGGGCGCCGGGCGCAGCACGCTCGTCTCGGCAGACGATCCGCCGCCGCTCCACGGGCGGCGCGCGCGACCGGGGGCCGTCTCCTCCTCGGCGAACAGCTCGTCGTACTCGTCGGCCTGCTTGCGCTTGCGCCGGTCGAGCCGGCGGACGCTGGAGCTGCGCGACGGCTTCTCCGGCTCGTCATACGTGCCGGAGACGTCGTCGTAGAGGGTCTCGTCCTCGGCCAGGCCGAAGTAGACGAGAGATCGGTGCCAGATGCTGCCGCTCGACATGGCGGGAGCATACCCCCTGCGCCACCGAGCGTCGCGTCACTACGCAGGCGGGCGCAGCAGCACGGAGCCGGCGCGCACGAGGGTCGCGCCCTCCTCCACGGCGACCTCGAAATCCTGCGAGGTCCCCATCGACAGCTGGTCAAGCGCATGGACGCCGACCCAACGGGCCGTCGATCGCTCCGCGAGCTCGCGCAGCGCGCGGAACGCCGGACGCGACTGCTCCGGATCCTCCGCGAACGCCGGCATGGTCATCAGCCCGTGCACGCGGACGTTCGCCAGCCCCGCGAGCTCGTCGAGGAACGCGTCGAGCGCATCCGGCGCGACGCCCTCCTTGTCGGGGTCGCCGGCCGTGTTGACCTCGACCAGGACGTCCTGCGGCGCGGGCGATCGGGCATCGACCTGCTGCGCGGCCGAGGTCGTCGACAGCGAGTGGATCAGGGCCACGCGCCCGGCGATCTCCTTCACCTTGCGGCTCTGGAGATGGCCGATGAAGTCCCACGTGAAGAGGTCGCCGTGGGCCTCCTGCTTCGCGACGAGCTGATCGGTCCGGTTCTCGCCCACGCGGCGGATGCCGGCCGCGTGCAGGAGCGGCAGATCCTCGACGGGCAGGTACTTCACCGCCGCGACGATCTCGACGGCCTGCGGGTCGCGCCCGGCGCGCGCGCAGGCGGCGGCGATCCGCGCGCGGGTGGCGGCGACTCCCGCCTTGATGTCGTCGGGGTTCGCGCTCATGCGTCCTCGCCGAGACGGTACGCGATGACGCCCTGGCGCCCGGTGATGCCGCCGTCGCGCCGGTGCGAGAAGAAGGCGTCGGCATCGGTGATCGTGCAGAGGCCGGCGATCTCGACGGCGTCCGGCGACAGCCCGCTGTCGATCAGCGCGATGCCGGCGCAGGCGGCGAGGTCCGCCCGGCCGTCGTGGACCGCCGGCTCGCCGAAACGGGCGACGAGCGGCTCCGCGACGTCGGGCCCGACCTCGTAGGCGAGCGGCCCGGCGCACGGTCCGACCGCGGCGGCGCACGGCCCGCTGCCGAGTGCCGCGACGGCGGCCTCGATCGCGCCCGCGACGAGACCGCGCCAGCCGGCGTGCACGACCGCGAGCGCGCTGCCGTCGAGCGCGGCGATCACGATCGGCACGCAATCGGCGGACAGCGCGACCAGCGCGAGATCCTCCTCCCGCGTGACGAGCGCGTCGGCCTGCGGCAGCTCGGCCGGCGCGAGGAACCCGTCGTCGAGCGGCACGGCCTCCCGCACCGCCGCCCCGTGGACCTGGTGGTTGAGCACCGTCCGCGCCGGATCCGCGCCGACCGCGGCGCACAGCCGCCGCCGGTTCTCGCGCACCGCCTCCGGCGCGTCGTCGGTCAGGAACCCGAGGTTGAGCGACGAGAACGGCCCCTCCGACACGCCGCCCCGACGCCCGGAGAACGCGGCCACGATCCCCTCCGGCCCGTCCCAGCGCAGGAGCGGGAAGGCGTCGAAGGCGTCCCAGTGGAGCGGCATGGCCGGAGCCTACCGCGGGGTGGCGCGAAGGGGTCAGACCGAAACGCGACACCCCGAACCCCGCCGCGCTGTTCGGACCCGTGCCGCCCATGTCGCGTTTCGGTCTGACCCCTTCGCGCCACCCCGCGATACGCTGCAGCGACGTGTTCGGGAACTACGGCGACATCTTCACGGCGGACAAGCTCGAGCAGCTGCTCATCCTGCTGCCGGTCCTGATCGTCTCGATGGTGCTGCACGAGATGGCGCACGGCTACACCGCCTACCGCCTCGGGGATCCGACGGCGCGCATGCTCGGACGCCTGTCCCCCAACCCCGTGCGCCACATCGACCCGATGGGCTCGGTGATGTTCGCGATGTCCTGGGTCGCATCGGGCGGCAACTTCCTGTTCGGCTGGGCCAAGCCGGTGCCGGTGCAGCCGCGGTTCTTCAACCACCCGCAGCGCGGCTTCGCGATCGTCGCCCTCGCCGGCCCGATAACCAACATCCTGCTGGCCCTGCTGATCGCCATACCGCTCCAGCTCTCGAACATCCTGACGCTCGAGGGCGGGGTGTTCTACGAGCAGGCCGACGCATCGCCGTGGCAGCAGGCCTTCGCGCTGGCGTTCTTCCTCAACATCTGGCTGGCGATCTTCAACATGCTGCCGATCCCGCCGCTCGACGGCAGCCGCGTGCTCGGCGCCTTCATGCCGCGCGAGATGTACGCGGCGTGGTCGCGCCTCGACCAGTACGGGATGATCATCCTGCTCGGGCTGATCTTCTTCTTCCGCCCGCTCCTCGACATCGTCAGCGCGATCAGCAATCCGATCGCCGTCGCGCTCTTCACCATCGCCGGCGGCTGATGGGCTCCCGGTCGCTCCTCTGGGCCGGCATCGTGATGGCGGTCATCGCGCTCGCGTTCACCGCGTTCGGCCTCGTGGCCGGCGACGGCCGCTAGTCCGCGCGGTCCGCGAGCCACGCGAGCTGGGCGTCGCGTTCGCCGCCCACGGAGCCCTCGATGACGGCGCGCCGCAGGTCGACGAGCGCGCGGCCGATCGCCGGCCCCTCCGCCTGCTGCACCCGCTTGACATCCTCGCCGTCGACGGCCAGCGCGACGTGCCGCAGCCGCCCGAGGTAGC
>JAUMCA010000042.1:5156-14048 GCA_032119475.1 Thermoleophilia bacterium
GTAGCGCTTCGCCTCGTCGCCCCCGGCCGCGACGACCGCCTCGATCGGCACGCGTCCGCAGGCCGCGTCCACGTCCGCGTCCGACGCACCGGCGATCGCGCCGCGCAGCGACGCCGCGTCGGCCGCCGCGAGCGCCGCGCGGATGGCGGCGCGATCGAGCCCCGCGTCCGTCAACCACGGCGCCCGGCGCTCGAGCGGCAGTCCGGCGGCGAGCATGCCGACCCCGAGCGCCAGCCGGTCCGCGTCGCGCGCCTCGTCCTCGACCAGCACCCACGCGGCGCGCAGGGCGCGCGCATCGACGGCCGCACCGAGGCCGGGTTCGATGCCGTCGAGGACGCCCCAGCCGACGAGCACGTGGACGACCGCCGCCGGATCCCTCTCCGTGAACGCGAGCGCGAGCGCATCGACCATGCGGCGCGTGCCGGTCAACGCGCAGAAGCCGCCGTGCGCCGCCGCGCGAGCGGCGTGCTCGAGCGTGGCGTCGGGAGCGGCCTTCAGCCGTACCGCGTAGCGGGCGACGCGAACGAGGCGCGTGGCGTCCTCCTCGAACGCATCCGGCCGCAGGAGCCGCAGCACGCTGGCGCGCAGATCCGCCTCGCCGTCGAACGGGTCGAGCAGCGTGCCCGCGCCCGGCCCGACGACGACCGCGGCGATCGCGTTGACGGTGACGTCGCGACGTGCCAGATCGGCCTCCAGCGACGCGGGCTCGACCTCCGGGAGATCTCCCGGGTGCGGATACCGCTCGCGGCGCGCGGTGACCACGTCCACGGGCGGGCGGCTGAGCACCGTGGCGGTCCCGAACGGCGGATAGGTCCGCACCTCGGCGCCGGTGAGCGCGGCGAGCCGTGCGGCGAACGCGATGCCGTCGCCCTCGACGACGACGTCCACCTCCCGCGGCTCCTCGCCGCGCAGCAGGTCGCGTACGACCCCGCCGACCAGCGCCACGCGCTGCCCGTCCTCCGCCGCCTCGACCAGCAGCGGCACGGTCTCGCGGACCCGCGCGGAGCCGGCGAGCAGCGCGCGCGCATCACGTGGTGCGCGCGCGCCCACGCCTACACCGTCGCGACGACTTCGATCTCGACGCGGGCGCCCGCGGGCAGCGCGCCGACCTGGAACGTCGAGCGGGCCGGGAACGGCTCCGGCATGCGCGCGGCGTAGACCTCGTTCATCGCGGCGAACTCGCCGAGGTCGGCCATGTAGACCTGCGCGCGGATGACCTTCGTGAGGTCCGATCCGGCCGCCTCGAGGATCGCGGCGACGTTGTCGAAGCACTTGTGCGTCTGCTCGACGATCCCGCCCTCGACCAGCGCACCCGTCGCGGGATCCATCGGGATCTGCCCGGCGAGGAACACGAGGCCACCGGTCTTGACCGCCTGGTTGTACGGCGCGCCGTTGAACGGGGCCGGGGCGTTCTCGGTGCGGATGATCTCCTTCGACACAGTGCTCTCCTGATCGCGGTGCGGGTGCGCGCGGATCCTACCGGGTTCCCCGCAGCGGCCCCGTCGACCGCGATCCGGGGTCAGCCGCTGACGCGCTCGATCTGCGCGCCGAGCGCGCGCAGGCGCTCGTCGATCCGCTCGTAGCCGCGGTCGATCTGCCCGACGTTGCCGATCGTCGTGGTGCCCTCCGCGCACAGCGACGCGATCAGCATCGCCATGCCAGCGCGGATGTCGGGGCTCTCGACGCGCTCCCCGACCAGCCGGCTCGGCCCGGTGATGATCGCCCGGTGCGGATCGCACAGCACGATCCGCGCGCCCATCGACACCAGCTTGTCGGTGAACACCAGGCGGTTCTCGAACATCTTCTCGAAGATCAGCACCGTCCCCTTGGCCTGCGTGGCGACGGCGACGGCGATCGACGTGACGTCCGCGGGGAACTGCGGCCACGGGCCGTCCTCGAGCTTCGGCACCTGGCCGCCGACGTCGTCGCGGATGACCAGCTCCTGGTCGTCCGGCACCGTCAGCGTCCGCCCGTCGAGCCGGATGTGCACGCCGAGCCGCTCGAAGCCGTGCACCACGGGATAGAGGTCCTCTGGCTCGACGTCCTCGATCACCACCTCGCCGTGGGTGACCGCGGCGAGGCCGATGAACGACGCGACCTCGATGTGGTCGGGGCCGATCCGGTGCCCGGCACCGCCCAGCGGCCGGCCGCCGTGGATGCAGAGGATGTTCGAGCCGATGCCGTCGATCTCGGCGCCCATCGAGACGAGGAAGCGGCAGAGGTCTTGCACGTGCGGCTCGCACGCCGCGTTGATCAGCGTCGTGTCGCCCTGCGCCAGCACCGCGGCCATGACCGCGTTCTCCGTGGCGGTGACGCTCGGCTCGTCCATGAAGAAGCGCGTGCCGGCCAGGCCGTTCGGAGCGGTCAGGGTGAAGTCGCGGTCGAACGCGACCTCCGCGCCGAGCGCGGCGAAGGCGTGCAGGTGCGTGTCGATGCGCCGGCGGCCGATCACGTCGCCGCCCGGCGGCGGGACGACGACCCGGCCGCAGCGCGCGAGCAGCGGACCGGCGAGCAGGATGGACGCGCGGATGCGGACGCTGAGCTCCCGATCGATGGCGGCGCTCAGGTCGCCCGTCGCCTTCACCCGCAGCGTGTTCTGCGCGAGCCATTCGACCTCCGCCCCGGTCGCGGCGACGAGCTCCGCCATCACCTCGACGTCGCGGATGCGCGGCACGTTCTCGATCACGCACTCGTGCTCCGTCAGGAGGCAGGCGGCGATGATGGGCAGGGCGCCGTTCTTGTTGCCGGTCACCTGGACGCGTCCGGCCAGCGGACGGCCGCCCTCGATGACCAGCAGGTCGCTCACGCGGCGCATGGTACCGGCCAGACCCCGTATTCCCCTACGATGGCGGCCGTGGAGGACGCGCTGACCCGGGACCGCGACGCTGCCTGGGGCATCGTCTGCGCGCACATCCAGTCGGAGGCGCTGCGGCGCCACTGCCTCGCCGTCGAGGCGTCGGTGCGCTGGTACGCGCGCCAGGCCGGTGAGGACGAGGACGTGTGGGGCAACGTCGCGCTCCTGCACGACTTCGACTGGGAGATCCACCCGACGCTCGACGAGCATCCGCAGAAGGGCGAGGCGATCCTCGCCGAGCGCGGCTACCCGGACTGGTTCCGACGCGCCATCCTCTCGCACGCCCGGCACCTCGACGTGCCACCGGAGACCCCGCTGGAGCGGACCCTGTTCGCCTGCGACGAGCTGAGCGGCTTCGTCCACGCCTGCGGGCTCGTCCGGCCGACGGGCCTCGAGGGCCTCGAGCCGAAGAGCGTGAAGAAGAAGCTGAAGACGCCCGCGTTCGCCGCCGGCGTGAATCGCGACGACGTCTACGCGGGCGCCGAGCTGCTCGACATCGACCTCGACGACCACATCCGCAACGTCGTCGCGGCGCTGCAGCCGATCAGCGCCGAACTCGGCCTGCCCTGATTCAGAGCGCGCCGAGCGCGTCGACCAGCCGGTCGATGTCCCCGCCGTCGTTCCAGAACCCGACCGAGACCCGCGTGATCTCCGTGCCGGGGATCGAGCGCACGATGACCCCGTGCCGCTCGAGCGCCGCGACGGCGGCGACGGCCGTGTGCCCGTCGATCGCGAGGGCGACGAGGGGCGACGGGGCGTCCACCGGGATGTCCCGCACGTTCGGCAGCGCGGCGACGCGCTCGCGCAGCACGCCGGCGAGCTCCATGGCGCGTGCGTGGCCGGCGTCGAACCCGACCTCCTCGCGCCACCGGATCGCGGCCACGAGACCGGCGAGCGCCGTGTGCGTCACCGTGCTGAGCTCGAAGCGCCGCGCCCCCGGCCAGAGCCGCGGGCCGTCCGGCGTCCGCTCCTTCGTGAAGTAGCCGGGGAAGGCCGGGATCAGGCGATCGACCGACTCCGGGCGGACGTAGAGGCCGCCCGTGCCGGAGGGGCCGCAGAGCCACTTCTGACCGCTGATCGTGTACGCGTCGGCGCCGAGCGCCGGTGCGTCGACCGGCACGCAGCCCGGACCCTGCGCGGCGTCGACCGCGAGGAACGCGCCATGGCCGCGCACGACCTCGGCGATCTGCGCGATCGGCAGCACGCGCCCGGTCGACCAGAGCACGTGGGAGATCGCGACCAGCCGGGTGCGCGGCGTCAGCGCATCGGCGATGGCGGCGACCGGGTCCGCGGCGTCGGTCAGCGCCACCTCGCGCACGACGATGCCGCGCCGCTGCACCATGAACTCGAGCGGCACCAGGAGACCCGGATGCTCCGCGTCGGAGACGATGACCTCGTCGCCCGCCTCCCACTCGAGGCCGCCGACGACGAGGTTGAGCCCGTCGCTCGTGCAGTGCGTCAGCGCGACGTCCGCGGTGGCCGCGTTGACGACGCGGGCGAGTGCCGCGCGTGCCTCGTCCTCGAGCGCGAACTGCTCGGCGTAGGGGGCATCGCCGATCCGGCCCTCGGCGAGTTCGCGGGCGTCCCACGCCTGCATCGCGTCGATCACGACCTGCGGATACGGACCATAGGTACCGGTGTTGAAGTACGCCGCGCGCTGGACGGCGGGATACTGCTGGCGAAGCGCGGCGAAGTCGGGCATTCCGGCAGCCTAGCCCCTCACCGCGGGTACCATCGGGGCATGCTGTTCCGTCGGCGCTTCGGAGACCTCATCGACCGCCAGCTGCGCGTCTTCGCGCAGGACCACGCCGAGCGCCTCGAGCGCATCAAGGCGACGCGCGGCGCCTACCGCCAGTCCGATGCGATGGCCGCCGAGGAGCGCTACGGGGACTACGCCGACGAGCTCGACTGGGCCGCTGAGGACCTCGCCGCGATGCGCGACGCGTACATGGAGACACTCGACGAGCACGCCGCCGAGCGCTACGCCCGCGAGTTCCGCAAGACCGTCGCGAAGACGATGCCCGAGATCGCGAAGGCGCTGGAGGACTGACCCGCTAGAGGGCGACGACGACGCGGCCGGGGCGGGCGTCGACGACGCGCGGCGCCGTGGCGAGGAGGTCGACGCGCGCGCAGCGGGCGACGTCGGCCTCATGGCCGGTGCCGTCGAGGTCGCGGGCGCTCTGGGAGTCCTCGAGCGCCTGCAGCGCATCCGGGTACGCGCGGGCGATCGCGTCGGCGGTGCGGGCGCCGTCCGTGCAGAAGGTGTCCGGCAGGGCCGCGACGAGGCGCTGGACGAGAACGCCGGCGACGTAGGCGTCGTCGAGGCAGACGTCACCGCGCACGCCGGCGCAGCGGATGCCGATCGCACCGTCGGCCGGGACCTGCGCGACGGCGGCGTCGACCAGCGCCTGCGCGTTGACGAGCGCGCCGACCAGGACGTGCTCGGCCTCGCCGACCGACTGGAGGATCGCGCGGGTGCCGTTCGTGGTCGTCAGGACCACGTGGTCGGCGCGACGCTCCTCGTACTCGCGCGGGCTGTTGCCGAGGTCGAAGCCCTCGATCAGCACACCGTGCCGCTCGCCGCCGAGCAGCACGCCGTCCGCGCGCTCCGCGTGGGCGTCGTCGACCTCGCCGACGCAGATCACCGACGTGTAGCCGGAGTCGAGCGCCTGGGAGATCGTCGTCGTCGCGCGGATGCAGTCGATGACGATCGCGACGTCCGCGGGTGCCGGGTCGTCGGGACCCAGCGCGACGTGGATCTCGACCGGCACGCTCAGCGGTCCTTGAACGTGACCTGCAGCGCCGCCTGCGCGGCCGCGAGGCGCGCGATCGGCACGCGGAACGGCGAGCACGAGACGTAGTCGACGCCGACCTCGTGGAAGAACGCGACGCTGGCGGGGTCGCCGCCGTGCTCACCGCAGACCCCGAGCTTGAGGCCCGGCTTCGCCGCTCGCCCCTTCTCGGATCCGAGCCGCACGATCGCGCCGACGCCGTCGACGTCGAGCGTCTGGAACGGGTTCGACGCGATCACGCCGTCCTCGATGTACTGCTGGAGGAACTTGCCCTCGGCGTCATCGCGGGACAGGCCGAGCACCGTCTGCGTCAGGTCGTTGGTGCCGAACGAGAAGAAGTCGGCGTGCTCGGCGATCTGGTCGGCCACGACGGCGGCGCGCGGCAGCTCGATCATCGTGCCGACCTGCACCGGGAAGTCGACCCCGGCGGCGGCGGTCTCCTCGCCCACGACGTCCTCGACGAGGGCGCGCATCAGGCGCAGCTCCTCGGCGAACCCGACCAGGGGGATCATGATCTCCGGCCGCGGGTCCCCGCCCTCGGCCCGCACGGTCAGCGCGGCGCGGATGATCGCCTTCGCCTGCATGGCGTAGATCTCGGGGAACAGGATCCCGAGCCGGCAGCCGCGGGTGCCGAGCATCGGGTTGGCCTCCGTGAGGTCCTTGACGCGGCCGAGCAGCTTCTCCGCCGCCGTGACGTCGCCCCCGCCGCTGCGGGCGCGCTCGACGGCGAGCGTGGCCTCGAGCAGGCTCGGCAGGAACTCGTGGAGCGGAGGGTCGAGCAGGCGGATCGTCACCGGCAGGCCGTCCATCGCGCGCAGGATTCCGACGAAGTCGCTCTCCTGCATCGGCTCGATCTCGTCGAGCGCGGCGCGCCGGGTGTCCTCGTCGTCGGCGAGGATCATGCGGCGCACGGCCGGCAGGCGCTCCTCGCTCATGAACATGTGCTCGGTGCGGCACAGGCCGATGCCCTCGGCGCCGAAGCCGCGGGCGCGCGCGGCGTCCTCCGGCGTGTCGGCGTTGGCGCGGACGCGCAGCGTGCGGATGTCGTCCGCCCACGCGGTCAGCGTCTGGAAGTGGTCGTCGAAGCGCGGCGGGACGAGCGGCAGGCCGCCGGAGAAGACCTCGCCGGTCGAGCCGTCCATGGTCAGCATCTCGCCCTCGCGCACGGTGCGGCCGCCGATCGTGATCTCGCGCTTGTCGATGTCGATGTGGAGGCCCTCCACGCCGGCGACGCAGGGCTTGCCCATGCCGCGCGCCACGACGGCCGCGTGCGAGGTCATGCCGCCGTGGGCGGTGATGACGCCCTGGGCGACGATCACGCCGTGGATGTCGTCCGGCGTCGTCTCCCAGCGGACGAGGATGACCGGCGTACCGGCCTTCCCGCGCTGCTCCGCCGTGTTCGCGTCGAGCACCACCTCGCCGACGCCCGCGCCCGGCGAGGCGTTCAGGCCGGTGGCCAGCAGGTCGCGGGCCGCGTCGGGATCGATCGTCGGATGAAGGAGCTGGTCGAGCTGCTTCGGGTCGATGCGCTGGACGGCCTGCTCGCGGGTGATCACGCCCTCCGCCACCATGTCGCAGGCGACGCGGACGCCGGCCTGCGCGGTCCGCTTGCCGTTGCGCGTCTGCAGGAGGTAGAGCTTGCCCTGCTCGATCGTGAACTCGATGTCCTGCATGTCGCCGTAGTGCGCCTCGAGGCGGGCCATCGTGGCGATCAGCTCGGCGTAGGCGTCGGGCAGCTCGCCCTCCAGCTCGGCGAGCGGGCGCGGCGTGCGGATGCCCGCGACGACGTCCTCGCCCTGCGCGTTGAGGAGGAACTCGCCGTACAGCTCCTTCGCCCCGGTCGCGGGATTGCGGGTGAAGCAGACGCCCGTGCCCGACGTCTCGCCGAGGTTGCCGAACACCATCTGCATGATGTTGACGGCGGTGCCGAGGTCGTCCGGGATCTCGTTGGCGCGGCGGTAGACGGCGGCGCGCGGGTTCTGCCACGAGGCGAACACGGCATCGATCGCCTGGCGCAGCTGCGTGCGCGGGTCGTCGCCGAACGCATCCGGGCCGGCGGACGCCGCGGTGATGTCCTTGAACGTCGTCACGAGCGCACGTAGGTCGTCGGCCGTGAGGTCGGTGTCGTTCTTCACGCCGCGTTCGCGCTTGAGCTGCGTGAGCGCGTGCTCGTAGTCGTCGGACGGAACGCCGAGCACCACCTCGCCGAACATCTGGACGAAACGGCGGTACGAGTCCCAGGCGAAGCGCGGGTTGCCGCTCTCCGCGGCGAGTCCCTCGACCGCGGCGTCGTTGAGGCCGAGGTTGAGGATCGTGTCCATCATGCCGGGCATCGAGAAGACCGCCCCGGAGCGGACGCTGACCAGAAGCGGCGTCTCGGGATCCCCGAGACGGCGGCCCGTGCGCTCCTCGAGGGCGGCGAGGCGGTCCAGCACCGCGTCCCACAGGCCGTCGGGCCACGCGCCACCGGCGTTCATCGCGGCGACGCAGGCCTCCGTCGTGACGGTGAACCCGTCGGGCACGGGCACGCCGATGCGCTGCATCTCGGCGATGTTCGCGCCCTTGCCCCCGAGGAGGCTCCGCATCTCGGCCGAGCCCTCGGACTGGTCGTACACGTGCTTCGTCGACGCCATGGGGCCGGAGCGTAGTCGGACACCGCCCGGACGCCGCTACCCCGTTTCGCGCACCCGGCCGACGCGCTCCGGCCGGGTCCACCCGGACCGCCGCGCGGGCGCGGCGTCGGGATCGGCCATGCTTCGCGCATGGACGACGGAACTCGGATCATCAGCGGCGGCAGCACGGAGCAGGTCTACGGCGGCCGCTTCACCGGCGCGGTCAGCCTCGAGATGCTCGCGGAGGCCGAGTACGACGGGCGCCCGGACATAGCGCGCGTGCACTTCACCGACGGCGCGGTGACCTTCTGGCACCAGCACCCGGGCGGGCAGAAGCTGCTCGTCGTCGAGGGCCGCGGCCGCTTCGGGACCGAGCATGAGGACCACATCCTGGAGCCCGGCACGTTCGTCGACACGCCGCCCGACCAGCGCCACTACCACGGCGCGGCACCGGGTCACGACGCGGTGATCCTCGCGATCACGTGGGGCGCGACGTCGTGGGAGGAGACGGGACCGGAGTGACCGGACGGAGGGTCACGGGGCGGCCCGGCACCCTCCGCCCCGTGCGTCAGTCCTCGAGGAACTGCTCGACGAGCGCGACGGCGCTCGTCTTGTCGGCGATGCGGTAGGCGAG
>JAUMCA010000043.1:0-6282 GCA_032119475.1 Thermoleophilia bacterium
GCCGCGCCCTCGCGCCATGGCGGCCGTGCGCACGGACCGGGACAGGACGGCGTCGTCAGTGCTGAACGTGGCGTTGGCCGACAATGCGATCAGCGTCGTCGACGAGCGCGCGGCGGCGCGACCGGCGTTGACGATGGCTCCGGTGACGACGAGCATGCCGCCCGGCGCCACGCTTGTCGGCGAGACCCTGAGCGAGGCGACCCGGAGATCAGCGCGACCACCGGCGCCCGTTGCCGCCGGTGCTATTCCCGCGACCGCAGCCGTCACCGCCAAAATGGTGAGACCGCTGCGGAGGCCCGTGACGCTCATGAAGCGGGCCGCATCTAGAGGCGACTGGCCGGCACGATTGCGGCGACTGTACTACGTCTGTGACACGAAAACACGCCCGTTGGGTATGCCGGATCGCCCTCACACCCGCAGCCGCAGCTGCTCCCCCTCCACCAGCCGCGAGACGCTGACGCCGAGCAGGCGCACCGGCGGCGGACGATCGCGGAGGGCGCGTTGGAGCGCGACCTCCGCGAGGCGGGTGATCTCCTCGGCGTCGCCGGTCGGCGCGGTGGCCGACCGCGCGCGCGAGAGGATGCGGAAGTCGGGGTAGCGGAGCTTGATCGTCACGGTGCGGGCGACGCGTCCCTCGGCGAGCATCCGCTGCGTCACGAGCGCGGCCATGCGCGCCGCGTGCTCGGACAGCACGGACGGATCGGCGATGTCGGCGTCGAAGGTCTCCTCGTGCCCGATGGAGACGGACGGGCCGGTCTCGGCGTCCACCGGACGGTGGTCGACCCCGCGGGCGCGCTCGCGCAGTTCGACGCCGACGATCCCCGGCAAGAGCAGGCTCAGGTCCGCGTCGCCGAGGTCGGCGAGGTGGCCGATCGTCGTCAGGCCCGCGACGGCGAGGCGCTTCTCCGCCTTCGGCCCGATGCCGGGCAGCGCGCGGAGGGGCAGCGGGGCGAGGAACGCCTCCTCCTGGCCGGCGGGGACGACGACGAGGCCGACCGGCTTGTCGGCGTCGGAGGCGACCTTCGCGACCGTCTTGCCAGTACCGCAGCCGAACGACGCGCCGAGCCCGGTCTCGCGGCGGATGCGCTCCTGCAGCGCGCCCAGCACCCGGCGGGCGTCGCCGGCGGTCGTCACCAGGCTGGTGATGTCGAGGTAGCCCTCGTCGATGCCGACCTGCTCGACGATCGGCACGGCGTCGCGCACGAGCGTCCACACGCCGTCGGAGTGGCGCCGGTAGCGGGCGTGGTCGGGGCGGACGAAGACGGCGTCCGGACAGCGGCGGATCGCCTCGGCGGCGCTCATGGCGGAGCGGATCCCGAACCGGCGCGCCTCGTACGACGCGGTCGCCACCACCCCGCGCCCCTGCGGATCGCCGCCGACGACCAGCGGCAGGCCGGCCAGCGCCGGGTTCTCGAGCACCTCGACGGCCGCGAAGAACGCGTCGAGATCGAGGTGCGCGACGACGCGGCTCATGGGCGTGAGGCTACCGCCCACCCCCGGAGACGAGCATCGCGCGAAATCGCAATGCGTGTCGCCAGCGCGCATTCCGGCGCACCCATGCAAGCCGAACGGGCGCAATGCGTTCCACGATCTGGGACGCAGGCGGACATTTTCGGCCCGGGCCGAAAATGTCCGCCTGCCGATTGAAGTCCCCACACCTGTGCACGCCGGTCGGGAAAGGTGGCGATATGCAGGGGAAACGTGCGCGACGGTGCGTTTTCGCTGTAGCCATGCGGCATTAGCAGCATTCGCATTGGCGCGCGAAGCCCACCTGAACTGCGTATGCTCCCTCCCATGGGATCGAGGGAGAGGTCGGACGGCGCCGCGTGAGCCATGACGCCGACAAGCTCATCCGCCAGCTCTCGCTGGTCGCGTACATCATGGCCGAGAAGCGGCCGATCACGGCCCGCGACGCCAAGAACGCCGTCGAGGGCTACTACGACATGTCCGACGAGGCGTTCGCCCGCCGCTTCTACGCCGACCGCGCGGAGCTGCTCGCGCTCGGCGTGCCGATCAAGTCGAACCGCGACGAGTTCACCGGCGAGGAGCTGTACACCCTCACCCGCGAGAACTACTTCCTCCCCCCGCTCCACCTCACCGACAAGGAGCTGGCCGCGCTCAACACGAGCCTGTTCCTGCTCGAGGGCCAGTTCGCGTACGCCGCGCCGCTGCGGCTCGCCCTGCAGAACCTCGCCCTCGGACGCCCCGGCATCCTCGACCAGTCGCCCTCGCAGGGCGTGTCGCTGGACCTGCGCGGCGGCGGCCACTCGCCGGAGATCGCCGCGCGCCTCGCGAAGCTCGAAGGCGCGATCTCGAAGCAGAAGACGATCGTCTTCTCGTACTACGCGATCAGCCGCGACGAGGAGAAGACCCGCACGGTCGACCCGTACGGCCTCTACTTCTCCGAGTCGAACTGGTACCTCGTCGGCCACGACCACGACCGCGACGGCATCCGCAACTTCCGCGTGTCCCGCATCCGCGGCGACATGCGCTTCCACACCCGCAAGGAGCGCGACTTCCGGCGCCCGGCGGACTTCGATCCCGCCACGTACCGCGACCGTGCCCCGTGGGCGCTCGACGAACCCGTCGGCGAGGCCACGCTGCACGTCGAGCCGAGCGCGGCCTGGCTCGTGGACCGGCTCTACAACAAGCACGGCGAGGTCACCACGCACGAGGACCGCAGCGCGACGTTCGAGACGCAGTACTCGGACATCGACCGCCTCGTCGAGTGGATCCTCGGCCTCGGCGGCCAGGTGCTTCCTCTCGGGCCGCGCGACGTCGTCGACGCGGTCACGCAGGCGCTGGAGGCGGTGCGCGACGCGCACGCCGGCGACCCGCCCGCGATCGCGGCGCCGAAGAAGATCGTCGCCGACGCGGAGCCGGCGCAGGCGCGCCCCGCGAACCCGGTCGCCCCCGAGCGGTTCGCGGTGCTCCAGGCGCTGCTCGCCGACCTCCTCGAGACGTGCGGCACCCAGCAGTCGGGCAGTATCGAGGCGAAGATCCTGCAGGAGCGGTACCAGATCGGCGACGAGGAGATGGTCGAGCAGATCAACCTCCTCAACCTCGTCAACTTCGGCGGCGGCTGCTACGCCGTCTACGCCGAGCTCGACGAGGACGGCATGGTCAACGTCCAGAAGGAGCTGTACGGCGAGGACTTCCGCCGGCCGGCGCGCCTGTCGCCGCTCGAGGCGAAGGCGATCCTGATGGCGCTCGACCTGGTCGGCCCGCAGATCGCCGGCGCGACCAACTCCACGCTCGCCAGCGTGCGCGAGAAGGTCGAGATCGCCTGCGGCGGCGGCGTCCCCGGCGGCCAGCCGTCGACCACGGCCGACGTCGGCGCGCCCGAGGACGTCATCAGCGAGATCTCGTGGGCGATCGAGCGCAGCCGCCTCGTGCGGATCACCTACCTGTCGCGCACCTCGAACGAGCTGACCGAGCGCGTCATCGAGCCCTACAAGCTGCGCGGCGTCAATTCGGACTGGTACGTCGAGGCCTACGACGTCGGCGCCGAGGGCGAGCGCACGTTCCGCATCGACCGCATCCACAGCGCCGAGCGCCTGAAGGACACGTTCGAGGCGCGCCCGGGCCTGACGAACGTCGCCGAGCAGCGCTCGGTCGGCGGCACGAAGGGCACCGTCAGCGTCTGGTTCTCCCCCGCCATCGCGCGCCGCGAGTCGGAGCAGCGCACCGACGCGTCGCAGCTGCGCGACGGGGCGATCCTCGCGACCATCACCTACGACTCCGAGCGCTGGCTCGAGGACGAGGTCATCAAGTACCGCGGCGAGGCCGTGCTGATCGAGCCGGCGGCGCTGCGCGCCCGCGTCGCCCGCCGCGCGACGCAGATCCTCAAAGAGGTCAGGGCCGCGAAGCGGCGAGCCCCCTCCAGGGGTCGTCGCTGACCGATATCGGTCGGACGACCGCCGATATAGTCGCCCGTCATGTCCGTGTTGCGAGCGTTACAGCGTCGGCTGACCTTCTCGAACGCGATCGCGCTTCTCGCGCTGTTCATCGCGCTCGGCGGCACCTCGTACGCCGTCACCGCGCTGCCGCGCGATAGCGTCGGCACGGTGCAGCTGCAGGACGGCGCGGTATCGGTCAAGAAGCTGCGGGATCGCGCGGTGAGCGCAGCCAAGATCGGCAAGAGCGCGGTCGGGCCGCGCCAACTGCGCAACGGCGCGGTGACGGGCGCCAAGGTGCGCGCGAACGCCGTCACCGGCGCGAAGGTGCGCGACGGATCGCTGACCGCGGCGGACCTGGCCCCGGGCGTGCTGACGGGCGGCGCGCAGGGACCGGCCGGGCCAGCCGGCGCAGCCGGCGCGGATGGCGCGGACGGGGCCGCAGGACCGCCGGGACCACCGGGACCGCGGGGGCCTGCGGGCACGCTGGACGCCCCCGGGTTCACCCGCACGGAGTTGACCGGGCAGCCGAACTCCGGCTACTACCCGTCGCTGGCCATCGGCACCGACGGGTACGGATTGATCGCCTCGTCCCTGTCCGGCGTCCTGAGCGTCGATCACTGCGAGAACCTCGGCTGCACGGAGTCGTCCCGGACGACCGTGAGCGGCCTGCAGGGCGCGCCGGATCCGGCGCTCCTGATCGGGGCGAGCGGCGTCGGGCTGGTCTTCCACGGCACCGTCGGCGGCGACCTCAACGTCACCCGCTGCGCCGACGTCGAGTGCACGTCCCTCACGCCGCAGTCGCCGGAGCTCCTCGCGGGCGCGAACGCCTCGGGCGCCGTCGACGCCGCCGTGGGCCTCGACGGCATTCCGATCGTCGCGTGGTACGACGGCACGGCGAAGGACGTGCGCTTCGCGCGCTGCGCCGATGCGGTCTGCTCCAGCCTCCAGACCCCGGTGACGCTGGCCGACGGCGACGACAGCGGCTCGTCGCTGGCCCTCGCCGTGCGACCCGACGGCCGGCCGCTGGTCGCGTACCACTCCATCTCCTCCACGGCGACCGCCGCGCGCCTCGTGGCGTGCCTCGACACCGGGTGCACCTCCGTGGACCCGCCCATCACGATCGAATCGGCGTCGGGCCAGTACTCGGGCATGGGCCTGTACCCGGACGTCGCCATCCTCGCCACCGGCGTGGCGATGATCGCCTACACCAAGGCGGCGTCCGGCGGGATGCGCGCCGTCACCTGCACATCGGCGGCGTGCACCGCGGTGGGCACGCCGTACGAGCTCGTCGCGGGGAACGTCGGCTGGGGGTCGATCGGCGTCGGCACGGGCCCATTCCCGGTCATCGCCTTCTACAGCTGGGCCACGTACACGCCGCAGTTCCTGCGCTGCACGACCGTGGCGTGCGGGAACGGCGCGGACGGCATCGCCGACCTCGGAGGCACGGGGATCACCGGTGGGGCGCCGTCCCTCGCGATGGGCGCCGACGGCTATCCGCTGATCGCGTTCAACGACGCCTCGCGGTCGTCGACCAACGTCGTGCACTGCGGGTCGACGCTCTGCCTGCCGCACCAGCGCGGCTGAGTCCTACCGCCGTGCCCGGCGGGCCACCGGCCCCATCAGCGGATCGTCGAGGAGCGGCTCGGCGAGCGCGCGATCCGCGGCCGGGTCGTTGCCGAGCGCGATCAGCGCGTTGCGCTTGAGGTAGCGCCCGTCGAGGTCCGGGACGTAGAGGCGTGCGTAGCGGTTGACGAGGTCCTCCTCGCTCGCCTCGAGCCACGCGTCGAGGCGGACCCAGCCCTCGTCGACCGGCGTGCGATCGGCGCGGCGCTCGGCCGGGCCGTGGTTGTACGGGCAGACGTCCTGGCAGATGTCGCAGCCGTAGACCATGTCGCCCAGCGCTTCGGCGATCCGATCGGGCACGGGCTGGCGGCTCTGCGTCCAGTACGACAGGCACTTGGAGGCGTCGAGGACGTACTCCTCGTCGAGCGCGCCCGTCGGGCAGGCGTCGATGCAGCGCGTGCAGGAGCCGCAGCCCTGCCGCACCGGCTCGGGCGGATCGTGCTCGATCGGCGCGTCGGTGATCAGGGTGCCGATCGAGATGAACGAGCCCAGCCCGGGCGCGATCG
Organism: Thermoleophilia bacterium; assembly: GCA_032119475.1. Lineage (GTDB taxonomy): Bacteria > Actinomycetota > Thermoleophilia > Gaiellales > F1-60-MAGs149 > F1-60-MAGs149. The sequence continues at coordinate 6,029 of JAUMCA010000043.1, forward strand.
CCATCGTGTTCTTGCCGGGGAAGGTGAGGCCCGCGCGGCGCGCGCCCTCGCGGTCGACGTGGTGGTTGGCGTCGACGTGGACGACGGAGCGGTAGCCGTCGGCCTTGAGCGCGTCGCGCACGCGACCCAGCGCGTCACGCAGCGTCGCGTACGGATCGCCCCACGCGTAGCGCGCGATGCGCCCGACCGGACCGTCAGGCCGTGGCGTCGCGGGCTCCCACACCGGCAGCACCGCGCTGATCACCGTGCGCGCG